>NZ_JBEYHH010000005.1:0-83217 GCF_040635175.1 Streptomyces sp. NPDC006997 | reverse complement strand
TGCCGCCTGCCGCCCGTCGCCTGCCGCCTGCCGCCTGCGGCCTGCCGCCCGTCGCCTGCCGCCTGCCGCCTGCGGCCTGCCGCCCGTCGTCCGCGGTCTGCCGTCTGCGGTCCGCCGCCTGTCGACCGCTGCCTGCCGTCTGCCGCTCGTCGTCTGCCGTCTGCGGTCCGCCGCCTGTCGACCGCTGCCTGCCGCCCGCCGCCCACCCGCCCGTCGTCAGCGCCTCGCCGCCACCCTGAACACGATGCCCGCGCGGCGCAGCCGTTCGGTGAGGGCGTCGCCCATGGCGGTCGCCGTCGTGACCTGTCCCGCCGTCGGCGGCAGATCGTCGCAGGCCAGTGACAGCGCGGCCTCGGCGAACATCTTCGCCGTCTCGTCGTAGCCCGGGTCGCCGCCCGAGACCTCCGTGAAGACCCGGCGGCCACCGCCCTCGCCGACGAACCGGACGGAGAACCAGCTCCGGGCCCGCTTCTCCGCGCTCGGTCCCTCACCCGGCCTGATCCGCCCCGACAGCCAGCGCCGCGCGGGCGGCACCTGGGCCGCCGCGGCCAGCGCGCCCACGGCCGCCACCCCGCCCACGGCGACGGGCAGCCGCCGTACGGCCGCGTAGTGGCGGTAGCGGAAGTCGGGGCCGTAGCGCCGCAGGGCGCGGGCGGAGGCACGCACGATCTGCGGGTCGAGCGTCGGTAGCGGCAGCGCCCACGCGCCGACCTCCCCGGCGTACCGCGGCGCCCCCGTCCCCGCGACCGCCCGGCGGCCCACCAGGCGCGGTTCGTGCCGCCGCCGGTCCCGGGCCGCCGCCGTGAGCTGCCGCCCGCGCGCGAACTGGCCCAGCGCGGAGGCGAACGTGCCGCCGGAGAACGCGGCGTCGGCGGTCACGTAGCCGTCCACGGTCAGCGGCACGTCCTCCGGCAGCTGCCGCACCGTGAAGTAGACGCCGAGGTCGTGGGGGACGGAGTCGAAGCCGCAGGCGTGCAGCAGCCGTGCGCCGGTCTCCCGCGCGCGTGCGTCGTGCCGGACGTACGTCAGGTCGACGAACTCCGGCTCCCCCGTGAGGTCGAGGTAGTCGGTGCCGGTGTCCGCGCAGGCGGCGACCAGTTCCTCGCCGTACGCCACGTAGGGGCCGACCGTGGTGGCCACCACGCGCGCGTGCCTGGCCAGCGCGCGCACCGACGCCGGGTCGGACACGTCCGCCCGCAGCACCCCGGCGTCCGCGCCCCCGGGCAGCCCCTCGCGCAGCTCCGCGAGTCGGCGCTCGTCGCGGCCCGCGACCGCCCAGCGCAGGCCCTCGGGCGCGTGCGCGGCGAGGTACCGGGCGGTGAGCGTCCCGACGAAGCCGGTGGCTCCGAAGAGCACGATGTCGTAGGGACGGTCCGCCCTGTTCGGCCTGTTCATGACACTCCTCGGTCTGGTAGCGCGCCGCTGTCGGTGGCTGAGGCTAGCGTGAGGACACGGAGCCCTACGACGAGCCCGCCCACTGTGGGGGCCGCCTCGCCCGTACAGTGGCCAAGCGCTTGCTTGCTGGGGCTTGTGCCGACTGGAACGTGTTCTTAGCATCACTGGTGTTACATCAGTTGTGTCACGACCTTGGGGGCGGACCATGGCAGCGGCGACGACACCACCGCACGGCCCGCTCAGCGGCGTGCGCGTGCTCGAACTGGCCGGGATCGGCCCCGGCCCGTTCGCCGCCATGCTCCTGGCCGACCTGGGCGCCGACGTCGTACGCGTCGACCGCCCCGGCGGTCCCGGCCTCGGCATCGACCCCGCCCAGGACCTCACCAACCGCGGCAAGCGCTCGGTCGTCGTCGACCTGAAGGACCCCGACGGCCCCGCCCGCGTCCGGGACCTGGCCGAGCGCGCCGACATCCTCGTCGAGGGCTACCGCCCCGGCGTCGCCGAACGCCTCGGCGTCGGGCCCGGGGACTGCCACGCCCGCAACCCCGCCCTCGTCTACGGCCGGATGACCGGCTGGGGCCAGCGGGGACCGCTCGCCCAGCGCGCCGGGCACGACATCGGCTACGTCGCCGTCACCGGCGCCCTCGGCCTGATCGGCGACCCGGACCGGCCCCCGCCCGCCCCCGCCAACCTCCTCGGCGACTACGCGGGCGGCTCCCTCTACCTCGTCGTCGGCGTCCTCGCCGCCCTCCAGCACGCCCGTGCCACCGGCACCGGCCAGGTCGTGGACGCCGCGATCGTCGACGGCACCGCGCACCTGACCGCGATGATCCACGGGATGCTCGCCGCCGGGGCCTGGCAGGACCGGCGCGGCGCCAACCTCCTCGACGGCGGCTGCCCGTTCTACGGCACCTACGAGACCGCCGACGGCCGCCACATCGCCGTCGGCGCCCTGGAGCAGCGGTTCTACGACGAGTTCATGACCCTGCTCGGCCTCCCCGACCTCGCGCCCGCCCGCCAGGACCCGGCCCGCTGGGGCGAGCTGCGCGAGGCGGTCGCCGCCCGCTTCAGGACCCGTACCCGCGACGAGTGGACGGCCGTCTTCGAGGGCTCCGACGCCTGCGTGGCGCCCGTCCTGTCGCTGCGCGAGGCCCCGCGCCACCCGCACCTCGCCGCCCGCGGCACCTTCACCGACCACGGCGGCACCCCCCAGCCCGCCCCCGCGCCCCGCTTCTCCGCGACCCCGACCGCCGTCCGCGGCGGCCCCGCCCTGCCGGGCGCCGACACCGCCGCGGTGGCCCGCGACTGGGACGTCCCGCGCCTCACCGACCAGCAGCCCCGCACCCACAAGCGAAAGGCCACCCCGTGACCACCGAAGCGTACGTGTACGACGCGATCCGCACCCCGCGCGGACGCGGCAAGGCCAACGGCGCCCTGCACGGCACCAAGCCCGTGGACCTGGTCGTCGGACTCATCCACGAGATCCGTGCCCGCTTCCCCGGCCTCGACCCGGCCGCCGTCGACGACGTCGTGCTCGGCGTCGTCGGCCCCGTGGGCGACCAGGGCTCCGACATCGCGCGGATCGCCGCCATCGCCGCCGGACTCCCGGACACGGTCGCGGGCGTCCAGGAGAACCGCTTCTGTGCCTCGGGTCTGGAGGCCGTCAACCTGGCCGCGGCCAAGGTCCGCTCCGGCTGGGAGGACCTCGTCCTCGCGGGCGGCGTGGAGTCCATGTCGCGCGTGCCGATGGCCTCCGACGGCGGCGCCTGGTTCAACGACCCGATGACCAACCTCGCCACGAACTTCGTTCCGCAGGGCATCGGCGCCGACCTGATCGCCACCATCGAGGGCTTCTCCCGCCGGGACGTCGACGAGTACGCGGCGCTGTCGCAGG
The DNA here is from genome assembly GCF_040635175.1 of Streptomyces sp. NPDC006997. Taxonomy (NCBI): domain Bacteria; kingdom Bacillati; phylum Actinomycetota; class Actinomycetes; order Kitasatosporales; family Streptomycetaceae; genus Streptomyces; species Streptomyces sp. NPDC006997. The sequence goes on along the minus strand of NZ_JBEYHH010000005.1, from coordinate 79,928 downwards.
AGCGGGCGGCTACGGCGTGGAAGGAGGGCCGTTTCGAGCGCTCCGTCGTCCCCGTGAAGGACCGCAACGGCCTGGTCGTCCTGGACCACGACGAGCACCTGCGCCCGGGTACGACCGCCGACTCGCTGGCGAAGCTGAAGCCGTCGTTCGCGGACATCGGCGACCTGGGCGGCTTCGACGCGGTGGCGCTGCAGAAGTACCACTGGGTGGAGAAGATCGACCACGTCCACCACGCGGGCAACTCCTCCGGCATCGTCGACGGCGCGGCCCTGGTCGCCATCGGCTCCAAGGAGACCGGTGAGCGCTACGGCCTCACCCCGCGCGCCCGGATCGTCTCCGCCGCCGTCTCCGGCTCCGAGCCCACCATCATGCTCACCGGCCCCGCCCCGGCCACCCGCAAGGCGCTCGCGCGCGCCGGGATGACGATCGACGACATCGACCTCGTGGAGATCAACGAGGCGTTCGCGGCGGTGGTGCTGCGGTTCGTGAAGGACATGGGCCTGTCCCTGGACAAGGTCAACGTCAACGGCGGCGCGATCGCGCTCGGCCACCCGCTCGGCGCGACCGGCGCGATGATCCTCGGCACCCTCGTCGACGAGCTGGAGCGCCGCGACCTGCGGTACGGGCTGGCCACCCTCTGCGTGGGCGGTGGCATGGGCATCGCCACGGTCGTCGAACGCGTCTGACCCCCTCCCGACGGAAGACCACGGAAGACCAGGAGCAGTCACTTCATGAGCACCGAGTCCACCTCCATCCGCTGGGAGCAGGACGACACCGGTGTCGTCACCCTCGTCCTCGACGACCCCGCCCAGTCCGCGAACACCATGAACCAGGCGTTCCGCGAGTCGCTGGCCGCGGTCGCCGAGCGCCTTGAGGCGGAGCAGGACGGCATCCGCGGCGTCATCGTCACCTCCGCCAAGAAGACCTTCTTCGCGGGCGGCGACCTGCGCGACCTGATCCGCGTCACCCCCGAGACCGCCCAGGACCTCTTCGAGGGCGGCCTCGCCATCAAGCGCCACCTGCGCCGCATCGAGACCCTCGGCAAGCCCGTCGTCGCCGCGATCAACGGCGCCGCGCTGGGCGGCGGTTACGAGATCGCGCTCGCCTGCCACCACCGCGTCGCCCTGGACGCCCCCGGCTCCAAGATCGGCTGCCCCGAGGTCACCCTCGGACTGCTCCCCGGAGGCGGCGGCGTCGTCCGTACCGTCCGGCTGCTCGGCATCGCCGACGCCCTGCTGAAGGTCCTCCTCCAGGGCCAGCAGTACAACCCGCGGCGCGCCCTCGACAACGGCCTCGTCGACGATGTGGTGGACACCCGCGAGGAGATGCTGGCCCGCGCCCGCGCCTTCATCGACGCCAACCCCGAGTCCCGCCAGCCCTGGGACCGGCCCGGCTACCGCATCCCCGGCGGCACCCCGGCCCACCCGAAGTTCGCGGCCAACCTGCCCGCGTTCCCCGCCAACCTGCGCAAGCAGACGAACGGCGCGCCCTACCCGGCGCCCCGCAACATCCTCGCCGCCGCCGTCGAGGGCTCCCAGGTCGACTTCGAGACCGCGCAGGTCATCGAGGCCCGGTACTTCGTGGAGCTGGCCGCCGGGCAGACCGCGAAGAACATGATCCAGGCGTTCTTCTTCGACCTCCAGGCGGTCAACTCCGGCGCCAACCGCCCGCAGGGCGTGGAGCCGCGCAGGGTCCGCAAGGTGGCCGTGCTCGGCGCCGGGATGATGGGCGCCGGGATCGCCTACTCGTGCGCCCGCGCCGGCATCGACGTCGTACTCAAGGATGTCGCGCTGGATGCGGCGGTCAAGGGCAAGGGCTACTCCGAGCAGCTGTGCGCGAAGGCGGTCTCCCGAGGGCGTACGACGCGGGAGAAGGCCGACGCGCTGCTGGCCCGCATCACCCCCACCGCGGAGGCGGCCGACCTGGCGGGCTGCGACGCGGTGATCGAGGCGGTCTTCGAGGACACCGCGCTCAAGCACAAGGTGTTCCAGGAGATCCAGCACGTCGTCGCCCCCGACGCGCTGCTGTGCTCCAACACCTCCACCCTGCCCATCACCACCCTCGCCGAGGGCGTCGAGCGCCAGGCCGACTTCATCGGCCTGCACTTCTTCTCACCCGTCGACAAGATGCCCCTCGTCGAGATCATCAAGGGCGAGCGCACCGGCGACGAGGCCCTGGCCCGCGCCTTCGACCTGGTCCGGCAGATCAACAAGACGCCGATCGTCGTGAACGACTCGCGCGGGTTCTTCACCTCCCGCGTCATCGGCCACTTCATCAACGAGGGCGTCGCGATGGTCGGCGAGGGCATCGAGCCCGCCTCCGTGGAGCAGGCGGCGGCCCAGGCGGGCTACCCGGCCAAGGTCCTCTCCCTGATGGACGAACTCACCCTCACCCTCCCGCGCAAGATCCGCAACGAGAGCAGGCGGGCGGTGGAGGAGGCGGGCGGCACCTGGCGGGTGCACCCCGCCGAGGCCGTCATCGACCGCATGGTGGACGAGTTCGGCCGCCCCGGCCGCAGCGGGGGAGCGGGCTTCTACGACTACGGCGACGACGGCAGGCGGGCGGGCCTCTGGCCGGGCCTGCGCGAGCACTTCACCAAGCCGGGCCACGCGATCCCCTTCGCCGACATGCAGGAACGCATGTTGTTCGCGGAGGCCCTGGACACGGTCCGCCTGCTGGAGGAGGGCGTGCTGACGTCGGTCGCGGACGCCAACATCGGGTCCATCCTCGGCATCGGCTTCCCCGGCTGGACCGGCGGCGTCCTCCAGTACGTCAACGGCTACGAGGGTGGCCTGCCCGGCTTCGTGGCCCGCGCCCGGGAACTCGCCGACCGCTACGGCGACCGTTTCACGCCGCCCGCGCTGCTGGTGGAGAAGGCGGAGAAGGGCGAGACGTTCACCGACTCACCCCGCGTCTGACCCGCTGAGCAACTCGCCCAGCTCCTCCCGCAACGACCGCTGGAACGTCGTCAGCAGCGCCTGCACCACCAGCGGGTGCATGTGCGCCGACAGGGACCGCACGTCCCGGGTGTCCCGCTCCGACACCTCGTCGCGGAAGAGCCGGGCCAGCTCCTGGGCCGCGGCGCGCGAGTGTGCGAACAGCACCTCGCGCGCCGCGAGGATCGCCTCCTGGGACAGCGGCACGTCCAGCAGCCGCACCCCGAGCCGCAGCGCCGTGCGGTCGACCTGGTAGCCGTCCGGCGCCGACCGCACCACGTCCATGGCCGCCAGCCGCTCCACGTCGTCGTCGCCGAGCAGCCGCCCGGCCCGCCGCTGGAGCTCCTCCCGCGTCACCGTCTCCACCGCCTCCGGTGCCCAGGACGCGATCACGGCCCGGTGGATGGCGAGGTCGTGCGCGCTGAGCCCCGGCGGCACCTGCTGGAGGTACCGCTCGATGCCCGCCAGGGTCATCCCCTGCCCCTGCAACTCCTCGATGAGTTCCAGCCGCGCCAGGTGCGCCCTGCCGTACTGCCCCACCCTGCGCGGCCCGATCACCGGCGGCGGCAACAGCCCCCTGGTCCCGTAGAACCGCACGGTACGCACCGTGACGCCGGCCCGCGCCGCCAACTCGTCGACGGTCAGCGTCAGCTCCTCGGGGTGCCTGTCCATGTGGAACAGTATTGCTGTCTCACCGGAACTGTGAAACCACGGGGAGCGGTACCGTTGGGGCCAAAGTCATGACACGGGGGTCTGATATGCGGGTGCCTCTGGAGGCCGGGCTGGTCCGGATCTGGGACGGTGACGAACCCGTCGGCGCCGGTTTCCTCGCCGGGCCCCGGCACGTGGTGTCGGCCGCGCACGTGGTCGCCGGGCTGCTCGGGACGGCCACCGGCGACTCCCCGCCCGAGGGCGCCCCGGTCAGTCTCGACTTCCCGCTCCTCGCGCCCGGCAGACGCCAGCTCGCCGACGTCGTCGCCTGGCGGCCCCCGACTCCGGAGCGGGGGACGGACGTCGTCGGCCTCCGGTTACGGGAGGCACCGCCCGCGGACGCCCGGCCGCTCGTACTGAGCCGACGCCACGGGGAGCTGGACGGTTCGCTGGTGATGGTGGGTTTCCCCCGCGGCCTGGAACTCGGCACCTGGGTGCACGGCCGCCAGGGCGGCCCGGTGGCCACCGGCTGGGTGGAGATCGAGAGCGACCCGGCACGGCAGGCCATGCTGGCCCCCGGCTTCTCCGGCGCCCCGGTGTGGAGCACCGACGCGGACGCCGCCGTGGGCATGGTCGGCTACCGGGTCACCGGCGCCGGCGCGAAGATCGGCTACATGCTCCCGGTGGACATGCTGCTGGCGGCGTGGCCCGAGCTGGCCGAGGTGATCGAGCAGCGCGTCCCGTACCGGGCACTGCGCCCCTTCACCGAGCAGGACGCCGACCTCTACCACGGGCGCGAGGAGCTGACCGGTCAGCTCGTCGACCGCATCCGCTCCGGAGCGCCGCTGATCAGCGTCGTCGGCGGGTCCGGCATCGGCAAGTCCTCGCTGTGGCACGCGGGCGTGGTGCCCCGGCTGCGCGCCGCCGACCCCTCCGGCGCCGTCCGGCTCACCCTGGCGTTACGGCCGTCCGACGCCGCCACCCCGCTGACCGCGCTGGCCTTCGCCCTCGACCGGCTGATGCGCCCCGGCCTCACGGCGAGGACCCGGCTGGAGTCGGTCGCCGCGACCGAGGTCTGGCTGGCCGACGGACAGCTCCCCGACATCCTGGCGGCCGTGCTCGAACAGCACCGCGCGGACCAACTGGTCGTATGCGTCGACCAGTTCGAGGAGTTCTTCGCCGCGTCGGACGGCGCCCGCGCCGCGTTCGTCCGCGCCCTGCTGCCCTGTCTGTCCGCCGGGTCCCGGCTGTGTGTGCTCGTCAACCTGCGCGACACCTTCCTCGGGACGGCGCTGGCCGACCGCGCCGCCGCCGAACTGGCCCGCAGATGGCTGCCGGTCACCGTGGGCGAGATGACCGAGGCCGAACTGCGCCGGGTCATGACCGGACCCCTCGCCCGCATCGGCACCGTCGCCTTCGCCGACGGACTGGTGGCCCGCATCCTGGACGACCTGAGGCACACCCCGAACCCCCTGCCCCTGCTGGAGTTCACCCTCGCCGAACTGTGGCAGCGCCGCCGGGCGGGCCTGCTGACCCACGCGGCCTACGAGGAACTGGGCGGCATCTCGCAGTCCCTCGCCCGCTACGCGGACCGGATCTGGTCCAGCTTCGAACCGGAGAGCCGGAAGGTCGCCGACCGGCTCCTCATCCAGCTGGTCAGGCCGCTGCCCGACGGCGACCTCACCGTCCGCCGCACCGCGTCACGCGACGAGTGCGACGACGACCAGTGGAGCGTCGGCCAGCGCCTCGCCACCTCACGGCTGCTGGTGATGCACCGGGTCGGCGACGACCCGAGCGGTGCCTCCGGCATCGAGCTGGCGCACGACTCGCTGCTGCTGCACTGGCGGCACCTGCGCGAACTCACCGACGAGCACCGGGCGTTCCGCGTCTGGCAGGACACCCTGCGCCAGCGCATGGCCACCTGGTCCGCGCAGGGCCGCCCCGGCCGACGGCTGCTCGCCGGCGCCGAACTGCGGGACGCCCGCCGGTGGGGACGCACCCACCGCGCCCACCTCTCCACCGGCGAGCTGAGCTACGTCAGCGCCAGCCGGGTGCGCCGCTGGCGGGTGAACGGCACCGTCTCGGCCGCCCTGGCCCTCGCGCTGGTGGCGGGGACGCTGGTCTACCAGAACCGCAGCGAGCAGGTCGCGCAGTCCCTCGCCGGAACCCTGCGCACCCGGGCCGAGGAGCGGGTCTCCTACGACCCCTACGGCGCGATGCAACTCGGCCTGCGCTCCTACCGCACGCACCCCGACAGCGGGCTGCCGGACGTCTTCGACGGGCTGGGCCCCGTCGACCGGATCGTGCCGAACCTCGGTGCCGGGACCCTGGCACCCCGCGACCCGACCCCGACGGCGACCCCGACCGCGCAGCGGCTCCCCCCGCTGTCGTACGCCGACCAGTCGGCGCTGCGGAACCTGACCCACCTGGTGGCCGCCGGAGGCCGGAACCTGGTCACGGAGGCACCCCGGGGCCAGATCGTCCCGTGGCGGGACAGCGGGCGCGGACTGACGGCCGAGCCCCTGGACGGCGTACTGGTGGCGAACGACCTGACCAGCGAGGCGGTGATCAGCCGCGACGGACGGTACGTGGCCTTCACGGACCAGCTCTTCCCGGACATCGACGGCGAGCGCGACGTCCCCGGCTCCTGCCCCGTGCCGGACCTCATGAGCACCAGCACCAAGGTCTGCCTGGTCGTCTACGACACGGTCGAGCGGCGCGTCGTCCTCGGCACCGAGTTCGCGCCGCTGCCCCGGGTCGGCCAGGTCGCGATGAGCATCGACCCGGACAACCGGGTCCTCGGGATGGTGCTGCCGGACAGCGTGCTCCCCACGTCGGCCGCGGGCCAGCGCAACACCCTGTACCTCCTCGACCTCAGGACCGGCAAGCTGCTCCGCAAGGCCGTACTGCCGTGGCGGAGCGCGGTGTTCGACTTCTGGCTGGGCCCGGACGGCGCGTCCGCGGTCCTGAGCGAGGCCGAGGTGGACGGGTCCTCGATCCGCACCGACCTCACCCTGGCCCGGATCCGCGTGACACCCGACCGGGTGACCCGCACCGCCCTGGCGGACCCGACCCGGACCCTTGGTTTCACCACGAGCCTGGACGGCCGCACGGTCGCCGCCGTCCTCACGGGCGAGTCCGGGGCCCCCGCCGAACTGCGGGCCTGGAACATCGCCAGCGGCGCCCGGACGGGGCACGTCCCGCGCCTCAGCCCCGAAGAGGCGGACGGGGCGCTCGCCCTCGACTCCACCGGCACCGCCGCCTGGTTCTCCCTCGCCACGGACTTCGACGCCGTCAACGAGGCCGACCTCGACGACTTCACGGCTGAAGCGGGGAGCGGCGTGTCCATCCGCTCCCTCGCCACGGGGAAACGCGTCGGCCGCTTCTCCTACCCGGGGTCCTGGTCGACCGTGCTGCCCCTGGGTGACTCCCCGGCGGGACCGGTCCTGCTCGTGGACCAGACGGCGCTCGGCGTGGTGTCGGCGGCGTCCGGCGGGCGCAGCCCCCTCCAGCGGCTGGCGGAGGCGGCGGAGGCGGGCCCGCGCGAGGCCGTCCGCAAGCCGCCCGGCGCCGACCGCCTGTGCGCGCTCCTGGGCCCCCAGGCCAACGCCACGGACAACATCGAGGACCTGGTCCCCTCCGGGGCGTACAGCGGGTCGCTGTGCCCCTGAGCGGAGAGCACCGACCCCCGATCACTCACGGACGAACGAGGAGTCACATGGCCGAGATCGCGCGCTGGTCGCTGGACGGCGGCGGAGAGGTACTGGTGGAGACCGCGGAGGACGGCCCCGAGATCAGCCCGGTGTCCCGCTCCCGGGACGTGGTCCGGTCCGCGGCGACCTCGCTCGGGGCCGCGCTGAGCGGCGTACGGGACGCCTCGTCCACGATCCTCGGCCAGTTCCGGGACGCGCCGGTGCGCCCGGACCGGATCGAGGTGGAGTTCGGCGTGCGGCTGAGCACCGAGGCCGGTGCCGTCATCGCCAAGTCCAGCCTCGACGGCCACCTGACGGTCAAGCTCAGCTGGGAGGGCGGACGGGACGCCCCGGAGCGGACGGGGCAGGACTGAACGGCTTCACACCAGCCCCGCCGCCTCCTCCGCGCACCCCCACGCCACCGTCACACCCGCGCCCCCGTGCCCGTAGTGGTGGACCAGGACGCGGCCGTCGGGGAGCCGGAGCCGCTCCAGGCGTACCGTCGGGCGGGCCGGGCGCAGCCCCACCCGGTGCCCCAGGACCCGCGCCCCGGCGATCTCCGGCCGCAGGGCCGCGCACCGCCGTACGATCGCCTCCGCCACCGCCGGGTCGGGCTCCGGGTCCCAGGCGTCGTCCTCCGCGGTGCCGCCCAGCACCAGCCCGCCCGGCTGCGGGAAGAAGTACGCCAGCGCGCCGGAGGCGTCCGTGGTGACCAGCCAGGTGCGGATGCCCGGGTTCGCCACCACGACCAGCTGCCCGCGCACCGGGCGCACCGTCTCGTCCGGGACCAGGGTGCGGGCGCCCAGGCCCGTGCAGTTGACCACCACCGGCGCGTCCGCCTCGTCGAGGGAGGCCACCGTACGGCACTCGACCGTGCCGCCCGCCGCCGTCAACCGCTCCCGCAGCCAGGGCAGATAGGTCGGCATGTCGATGAGGGGCAGCCGCGCCCACAGCCCCGCCCCGGCGTACTCCCCGGGCGTCGCGGCCCGCAGCCCCGGCAGCCGGGACGTCGCCCAGCCCGCGACCTCGTCCAGTCCCGTCTCGCCCAGGACGCCGTCGACCATCCGTACGCCCGTCACCCCGGGCCGCCCGGCCAGCTCCTCGTACACGTCCAGCGACCGCAGCGCCCAGGCCCGCGCCCGCGCCCGCGGCTCGATCCGGTACGGCCACCACAGCGCGCCGGCGACCGCCGAGGTGGTGCGCTCGACCGGGTCCCGCGTCCACAGCCGTACCCGGTGCCCGCGCTCGGCCAGCACCACCGCCGTCGTCAGCCCGACGACACCGCCGCCGACGACGAGCACCCCGTCCCCGCTGTCACTCGTCATCCCGGGACCGTAGCGGAGGGTGCCATGCCGCGCTCAGCCCGCCCCCACCGCGGGAACACCCACCCCATGCCCGCCGCGCACGCGGCCCTCACCCGAGGGGGCGGACCGGGGGCGGCCACTAGAATCCCCCACCTGATGACTGCCACCCTCGTCGCCAAGAACCTCGCCGCCGGACACGGCGACCGCTCCCTCTTCTCCGGTCTCGACCTGGTCGTCGCGCCCGGCGACGTGATCGGGCTGGTCGGCGCCAACGGCGCGGGCAAGTCCACGCTGCTGCGCCTGCTCGCCGGACTGACCGCCCCCGAACAGGGCGAGCTGCGGCTCTCGCCGCCGACCGCGACGGTCGGGCACCTGCCGCAGGAACCGGAGCGCAGGCCCGGCGAGACCGTACGGGAGTTCCTGGGCCGCCGTACCGGCGTCACCGCCGCCCAGCGCGCCATGGACGACGCCACCCAGGCCCTGGTCGACGGGGCACCCGGCGCCGACGACGCCTACGCCACCAGCCTGGAGCGCTGGCTCGACCTCGGCGGCGCCGACCTCGACGAACGCGCCGCGGAGGTCGCCGACACCCTCGGCCTCGCCGTCGACCTCGACCAGCCGATGACCTCCCTCTCCGGCGGCCAGGCCGCCCGCGCCTCCCTCGCCTCGCTGCTGCTCTCCCGCTACGACGTCTTCCTGCTCGACGAGCCCACCAACGACCTCGACCTCGACGGCCTGGAACGCCTCGAACGCTTCGTCACCGGTCTGCGCGCGGGCACGGTCGTCGTCAGCCACGACCGCGAGTTCCTCACCCGCACCGTCACCAAGGTCCTCGAACTCGACCTCGCCCAGCAGCGGATCACCCTCTACGGCGGTGGCTACGCGGGCTACCTGGAGGAGCGCGAGACGGCCCGCAGGCACGCACGCGAGGACTACGAGGAGTACGCCGACAAGAAGGCCGCCCTCCGGGAGCGGGCGCAGACCCAGCGCGCCTGGATGGACAAGGGCGTCAGGAACGCCCGGCGCAAGGCGGGCAACGACAACGACAAGACCGGCCGCAAGTTCCGCAGCGAGGCCAGCGAGAAGCAGGCCGCGAAGGCCCGGCAGACCCAGCGCATGATCGAACGCCTGGAGGTCGTCGAGGAGCCCCGCAAGGAGTGGGAGCTGCGGATGGAGATCGCGTCCGCGGCGCGCTCCGGCGCCGTCGTGGCCACCCTGCGCGACGCCGAGGTCCGCCGCGACCGCTTCGTCCTCGGGCCGGTCACCCTCCAGATCGACTGGGCCGACCGGGTCGCGGTCACCGGCGCCAACGGCGCGGGCAAGTCCACCCTGCTGGGCGCCCTGCTCGGCCGTGTTCCGCTGGACGCCGGGCACGCCGCGCTCGGCTCCGGTGTGCTGCTCGGCGAGGTCGACCAGGCCCGCGGACTGTTCTACGGCCCCGAGCCGCTCCTCGACGCCTTCCACGCGGCCGTCCCCGACACCGAACCGGCCGAGGTCCGCACCCTGTTGGCCAAGTTCGGCCTCAAGGCGGACCACGTCCTGCGCCCCGCCGCGACCCTCTCCCCGGGCGAACGCACCCGCGCCGCCCTCGCCCTGCTCCAGGGCCGAGGCGTCAACCTGCTCGTCCTCGACGAGCCGACCAACCACCTCGACCTGCCCGCCATCGAGCAACTGGAGTCGGCCCTCGACGCCTACACCGGCACCCTGCTCCTGGTCACCCACGACCGCCGGATGCTGGACGCCGTCCGCGTCAACCGGCGTCTGGAGGTCGCGGACGGCAAGGTGACCGAGCGCTAGTGCTCAGCGGCGGCCGTTCTTCGGGTCCACCAGGCCCGCGCGCCGCAACGCGTCCGCCATCGCGCTGTTGGCCGGGGCCGGAGCCGGACGGCCACCGCCACCACCGCCCCCACCGGCGCGGCCCTGCCGCTGCTGCGGCGGGCGCCCCCCGCGCTGCTGACGGCCGCCGCCGCCACCGGACTGCTGGCCCTGCGGGGCCGCCTCGTCGTCCAGCCGCAGCGTCAGCGAGATCCGCTTGCGCGGGATGTCGACGTCGAGCACCTTCACCTTGACGATGTCGCCGGGCTTGACCACGTCACGGGGGTCCTTGACGAACGTCCTCGACATCGCGGAGACGTGCACCAGACCGTCCTGGTGGACCCCGATGTCGACGAACGCCCCGAACGCGGCGACGTTGGTGACGACGCCCTCCAGGACCATCCCGGACTCCAGGTCCCCGAGCTTCTCGACGCCCTCCTTGAACACGGCCGTCTTGAACGCGGGCCGCGGGTCGCGCCCCGGCTTCTCCAGCTCCCGGAGGATGTCGGTCACGGTCGGCAGACCGAACGTCTCGTCCACGAAGTCCTGCGGGCGCAGCGAGCGCAGCACGCCCGTGTTGCCGATCAGCCCGGCGACCTCCTGCCCGGCCGTCTTCACCATCCGCCGAACCACCGGGTACGCCTCGGGGTGCACGCTGGAGGCGTCCAGCGGGTCGGCGCCGTCGCGGATGCGCAGGAAGCCCGCGCACTGCTCGTACGCCTTCGGGCCGAGCCGGGCCACCTTCCTCAGCTCGGAGCGGGACCGGAACGGCCCGTTGGTGTCGCGGTGCGCGACGATGTTCTCGGCGAGCCCGGAGGAGATGCCGGACACCCGCGACAGCAGCGGCGCTGAGGCGGTGTTCACGTCGACGCCGACGCCGTTCACACAGTCCTCCACCACCGCGTCCAGCGAGCGCGACAGCTTCACCTCGGACAGGTCGTGCTGGTACTGGCCGACCCCGATCGACTTCGGGTCGATCTTGACCAGTTCGGCCAGCGGGTCCTGGAGCCGCCGGGCGATGGACACCGCTCCGCGCAGCGACACGTCCAGGCCGGGCAGCTCCTGGGAGGCGAACGCGGAGGCGGAGTACACCGAGGCGCCCGCCTCGGACACCATCACCTTGGTCAGCTTCAGCTCGGGGTGCCTGGTGATCAGCTCACCGGCGAGCTTGTCCGTCTCCCGGGAGGCGGTGCCGTTGCCGATCGCGACCAGCTCGACCGCGTGTTCCTTCGCCAGCCGGGCCAGCTTGGCGAGCGCCTCGTCCCAGCGGTTCTGCGGGACGTGCGGGTAGATCGTGTCGGTGGCGACGACCTTGCCGGTGGCGTCGACGACGGCCACCTTCACCCCCGTACGGAAACCGGGGTCGAGGCCGAGCGTGGCGCGGGTGCCCGCCGGGGCGGCGAGCAGCAGGTCCCGCAGGTTCGCCGCGAACACCTTCACCGCCTCGTCCTCCGCGGCCGTACGCAGCCGCAGCCTGAGGTCGATGCCGAGGTGGACCAGGACCCGGGTGCGCCAGGCCCAGCGGACGGTGTCCAGCAGCCACTTGTCGGCGGGGCGACCCCGGTCCGCGACGCCGAAGCGGTGGGCGATCGTGCCCTCGAACGACGACGGGCCCTCGGTCGGCTCCTCCGGCTCCAGGACGAGGTCGAGGACCTCCTCCTTCTCGCCGCGCAGCATCGCCAGGATCCGGTGCGAGGGCAGCGCCGTGAAGGGCTCCGCGAAGTCGAAGTAGTCGGCGAACTTGGCGCCCGCCTCCTCCTTGCCGTCGCGGACCTTCGCGGCCAGCCGCCCGCGCGTCCACATCCGCTCCCGCAGCTCCCCGATCAGGTCGGCGTCCTCCGCGAACCGCTCGGTGAGGATCGCGCGGGCCCCGTCGAGCGCCGCCTGCGGGTCCGCCACGCCCTTGTCGGTGTCGACGAACGCCGCGGCGGCGGCGACGGGGTCGACCGTCGGGTCGCCGAGCAGGCCGTCGGCCAGCGGCTCCAGGCCCGCCTCCCGGGCGATCTGCGCCTTGGTGCGCCGCTTGGGCTTGAACGGCAGGTAGATGTCCTCCAGGCGCGCCTTCGTCTCGGCGCCCCGGATCCGGGCCTCCAGCTCCTCGGTGAGCTTGCCCTGCTCCCGCACCGAGTCCAGGATCGCGGTCCGGCGCTCCTCCAGCTCCCGCAGATAGCGCAGCCGCTCCTCGATCGTGCGCAGCTGCGCGTCGTCGAGGGTCTCGGTGGCCTCCTTGCGGTAGCGGGCGATGAAGGGCACCGTCGAGCCGCCGTCCAGCAGCTCCACCGCGGCCCTGACCTGCCGCTCCCGTACGCCGAGTTCCTCGGCGATCCTGCCTTCGATGGACCCTGCTCCGAGGGACCCGGGTGTCGTCACGTGCCGTACCGCCTTCTCCACTTCGGGTTGCGCGGCAATTGTGGCAGGTCGCGCCGACAGCCGGGGATCAGGGCGGGATCAGGGCGGGTCAGACCCGGCGAGCCCCGCGTCGGGTGGATCCTGAGGCACCGCCGAACAGCCGGGCCAGCGCCCGGAACGGCAACGTCACCACGGTCGCCACGGCGCCGCCGATCTGACGGAGTACATCCGCGATGGCACGGAACACGTGCAGCCCCTCTCCTTCGCCCCCGTACGGTTGGTGTCCCCCGGGTACCCGTACGGCGGCGATCATGTCCGGGTCACTCCGACGCGGACCAGGTGAAGCGCGGAGCGCGGCGCTCCAGGAACGCCGCGACGCCCTCCGCGGTGTCGCCGCTGTCCCGCGCCTGGGCCGCCCAGTGGCCGTCGCGGTCGGTGCGGCCGTCCGCGAACTCCTTCGCCGCCGCCTGCGTCAGCAGCGACCGGGACGCCAGGACCCGGGTGAACTCCGCGGCCCGCTTGTCCAGCTCGCCGTCGGGCAGCACCTCGTCCACCAGACCCGTGCGCAGCGCCCGCGCGGAGTCGATCAGTTCGCCGGAGAACAGCAGGTACTTGGCGGTCGCCGGACCCACCAGGGACACCAGCCGCCGGGTGGCGGACGCCGGGTAGACGATCCCGAGCTTCGCCGGGGTCACCCCGAACAGCGCGCCCTCCTCGGCGAACCGCAGGTCGCAGGCGGCCGCCAGCTGAGCCCCGCCGCCCACGCAGTGCCCGCGCACGGCGGCCAGCGTCGGCTTGGGGAACGCGGCGAGGGCCTCCTCGGCGGCGACGGCCAGCTCCTGCGCCTCCCGTGGCGACCCCCGGAGGGTGGAGATGTCGGCGCCCGCGCAGAACGTGCCGCCCGCCCCCGTCAGCACCAGCGCGCGTACGGCGGGGTCGGCGGCGAGGGCGTCCAGCAGCGGCGGCAGCGCCCGCCACATCGCGGCGGTCATGGCATTGCGCTTGGCGGGGTACTCGATGACGACCGTGGCCACCGCGTCGGTGACGGTGTGCAGCAGGCGGGGCTCCATGGCCCGGATGCTAGCCGCCCGTGTCCCGCACACCGCCGACGAGGGGCCTGACGACGAGGAGGCGCCCGATGACCGCAGTGGCGACGGACGAGACGCGGAAGCTGAGCCGGGGGTTCGGCTGGCTCGCGGCGCTCGGGGTGGTGCTGGTGCTCGCGGGGCTCGTCGGACTCGTCTACACCGGCGTCGCCACCCTGACCTCCATGCTGCTGTTCGGCTGGCTGCTGCTGGTCGGCGGCGCCGTCGGCCTGCTGCACGCGGTCCAGGCGCGCGGCAGCAGCTTCTTCTGGCTGGGCGTGGTCGTCGCCGCCCTCAACATCGCGGCCGGGGTGGTCATCCTCAGCGAGCCGGAGGCGGCCGCCGAGGCGCTGACCATGTTCGCCGCGCTGCTGTTCCTGACCGGCGGGGTGTTCCGCCTGGTCGGCAGCCTGGTGGTGCGCGGCCCGCAGTTCGGCTGGACCCTCGTGCAGGGCGCCTTCGGTCTGCTCCTGGGCGTCCTGGTGCTGATGTCCTGGCCGAGTGACAGCAAGTACGTCATCGGTACGTTCTTCTCGCTGGCGCTGCTCTTCGACGGGCTCGGCCTGGTCGCCACCGGGTACGGCGGGCGCCGGATCGTCAGCATGACCTCGGGGACCATGGCGTCGGACACCACGGGGTCCGGGACCACGACGTCCGGGACCACCAAACCCGTACAACCCGAATAGTTCGCCAAACCGGCATGAGTCGGGCGGGAGTAGTCCCGCAACCGTCCGCGTCATACGCAGGTGGTCAGATCTGCTCGATAGTCGCTGACTTCCGTTCAGCTCTCCGGCAGGGAGCGGCTCGTTACCAACACTCGACGTGTGGTGACAATCGAGCACATCGAGCACAAGGGTGGCGACCGGACGATGGACGACCACGGGCGCGGGCCCGCTCCACGCCCCGCGGGCGACGCTGAAGTACCCCCCGAGCCACCGACCCCGGTCCCCCTGCCGTACGAGGGCGTCTGGCGGTTCACCGCCCCCGCGGTCGAGGCGTCGGTCCCGCAGGCGCGGCACGCCGTGCGGGACCTGCTGCTGCGGCAGGGCGTACCCGCCTCGGACGATCTGGTGCAGAGCCTGCTGCTGATCGTCTCCGAGCTGGTCACGAACGTCGTACGGCACGCGGCGCTGCTGTCACCGATGCTGGCCGTCGAGGTCGCCGTCGGCGCCGAGTGGGTGCGGGTGTCGGTGGAGGACAACCACCCCTACCGCCCCACCGCCCTGGAGGCCGACCACGCGCAGACCGGCGGACGCGGGCTGCTGCTGGTGCGGGAGGTGACCAGGGAGGCGGGCGGCTCCTGCGACGTCGAACACACCGCGAGCGGCGGCAAGGTGATCTGGGCCGCCCTCCCCCTCAAGCCCGCCGGGCCCCGGCCCGCCCGGCTCTAGACCGCCAGGCCGTGGCCCGGCGGTCCCCGGGGCCGGTCACCAGCCCGCGGCCGGGCCCGTCAGTTCCCGGACCGCGGGGCGGGCCGCGTCCAGCACGGTCATGAACCACGCGGAGAAGGTGTCCCGCGCGTGCCGCTCCGCCAGCTCCGCCGGGGTCACGAACGCGGTGCCGCCGACCTCCTCGGGAGACGGTCGCGGCGGCGACTGCACCATCCCGACGAAGAGGTGGTTGTACTCCTGCTCCACCAGCCCGGAGGCCGGGTCCGGGTGGTTGTAGCGCACCGTGCCCGCCTCCGCGAGCAGCGAGGGGGAGACGCCCAGCTCCTCGTACGTCCGCCGGGCCGCCGCCGCGAACGGGGACTCGCCCGGGTAGGGGTGGCCGCAGCAGGTGTTGGACCACACGCCGGGGGAGTGGTACTTGCCCGGCGCCCGCTGCTGGAGCAGCAGCCTGCCGTGCTCGTCGAAGAGGAAGACGGAGAACGCCCGGTGCAGTCGTCCCGGCGGCTGGTGGGCGGTGAGCTTCTCCGCGGTGCCGATCGTCACGCCGTTCTCGTCGACCAGTTCCAGCAAGATCGCTTCCGCGGTGCCGTTCGACGAGCTGGGCGTCGCGGTGGCAGGTGTGATCGGCATACCCATCCTTAACATCGGTCCTCGCGCCCCCAGTCTGCCGTACGGATCCGGCACTCCCGGCACTTCCCGGCGCGTCCGCATGTCCCGCGCGCTGTGCGCTCGGCGACCGCGCCGCCCGGCCGCCGGACGGGGCCCGGTAGGTGATCGTGCCCGGCCCGGCGGGCGCGGAACCGTCCGCGCCCGGGGCGCGTGACAGCCCTCAGTGGCAGAGCCGCGCCTCGTGCTCCGCGTGCCCCACCGGCTCCAGTTGGAAGGTGCAGTGCTCCACGTCGAAGTGGTCGCCCAGGCAGCCCTGGAGTTCGTGGAGCATCTTCTCGTGCCCCATGGCGTTCAGCACGTCCGAGCGCACCACCACGTGCGCGGAGAGCACCGGCATCCCCGACGTGATGGTCCAGGCGTGCAGGTCGTGCACGTCCTCCACGCCGTCGAGGGCCAGGACGTGCTCCCTGACCTCCGTCATGTCGACGCCCTTGGGCGCCGACTCCAGGAGCACGTCCAGGGTCTCGCGCAGCAGCCGCACCGTCCGCGGCACGATCATCACGCCGATCACCAGCGAGGCGATCGGGTCGGCGGCCTGCCAGCCGGTGGTGAGGATCACCACCGCCGACAGCAGCACCGCCACCGACCCCAGCGCGTCCGCCGCCACCTCCAGGAACGCGCCCCGTACGTTCAGGCTGTCGCGCTGGCCGCGCATCAGCAGTGTCAGCGAGACCATGTTGGCGACCAGGCCGACGACGGCGAAGACGACGGTCAGACGGCCGTCCGTCCCGGCCGGGGTGACGAACCGCTGGACGGCCTCGTACAGCACGTAGCCGCCCACGCCGAGCAGCAGCAGGCAGTTGGCGAGCGCGGCGAGGATCTCGGCGCGGGCGTAGCCGAAGGTGCGCCGTCCGCTCGGCGGCAGGTTGGCGAAGTGGATGGCGAGCAGCGCCATGCCCAGACCGAGCGCGTCCGTCGCCATGTGCGCGGCGTCCGCGACCAGGGCGAGGGAGTCGGCGAGCACCCCGCCGACGATCTCCACGACCATCACGGTCAACGTGATCGACAGGGCGATCCGCAGCCTGCCCCGGTACGCCGCGGCCGCCGTACCGCGGGGCGGCGCGCCGTGCGCGTGCCCGTGGTCGTGCCCTGCCCCCATGACAGCCGCCTCCTGTGAACGCGCCGGGATCGGTCCGAGGGCCCAGTGAACTACGGGCGCAGGGCGTCGGGCAACGCGACGCTGAACACCGTTGTCATATGGTCTGACCTGCGTAAACGAACCGCAGGTCAGACCGCTGGGCCAGTCAGCCGCCGTGCCGCAGCCGCCAGCCCGCCCACGCCGACTCGACCATCTCGCGTACCCCGCGCCGCGCCGTCCAGCCCAGTTCCCGGGCCGCGAGCGCCGCCGAGGCGACCGAGACCGGCGCGTCCCCGGGACGGCGCGCCTCCACCACGGGCGGACGGCGGTCGCCGGTGACCTCGCCGATGACGTCGACCAGTTCCCGTACGGAGACGCCCTCCCCGCGCCCGATGTTCAGGGTGAGGTCGCCCGCCGCGCCCGGCTCCGCCAGCCTCCCGGCCGCCGCGAGGTGCGCCTCGGCCAGGTCCGCGACATGGATGTAGTCCCGGACGCAGGTGCCGTCCGGGGTCGGGTAGTCGTCCCCGAAGATCCGCGGCGCCTCGTCACGGGTGAGCCGGTCGAAGACCATCGGGACGACGTTGGAGACGCCCGTGTCGGACAGTTCGGGAGCGACGGCGCCCGCGACGTTGAAGTAGCGCAGGCACACCGTCGCGATCCCGTGCGCCTGTCCGGCGGCCCGCACCAGCCACTCCCCGGCGAGCTTGGTCTCGCCGTACGGGTTCACCGGCGCGCACGGGGTGTCCTCCGTGATCAACCCCACACCCGGGTCGCCGTAGACGGCGGCCGAGGAGGAGAAGAGGAAGCGCCCGATGCCGGCGTCCACGACCGCCTCCAGCAGGGTGGCGAGCCCGCCCACGTTCTCCCGGTAGTAGTGCGTCGGCCGCGCCACCGACTCCGCGACCTGCTTGCGTGCCGCGAGGTGCACCACACCCGTCACCGCGTGCTCGGCGAAGACCTTGCGCAGCAGCTCCCCGTCCAGCGACGAGCCCCTGACCAGCGCCACCTCGGCCGGAAGCCGTGCGGGCACCCCGGCCGACAGGTCGTCCAGCGCCACGACCCGTTCCCCCGCCCCGGTCAGCGACCGCGCCACATGGGCTCCGATGTAACCGGCCCCGCCGGTGATCAGCCACGTCATGGCCGCCACCCTAAGCCGCCCCGGCCGCCCCGTTCCCACCACACCGCTTCGATAGGGGCTGTTCTGCGGTCTGATTTTGTACGGCGGGCCCCGCATCCGTGATGATGATCGACGTGACGGTCGGGGCAGGCCGTGTCGTCCGGGCGATGAACGGCCGGTGAACACGGTCTTCTCATCATCCGATAGCCTCTGCCGACATGCCGCCCGCCTGGTGCAGCCAAGGGGCGACCCCCACCACGCACACGCCCGGCGCCACGGCGTCGGCCCCCAGGGAGTGAGTTCGGTTGCCGACCGCCATCCTCACCGGCCAGCCGGTCCCGGGATCGTCGATCGAGGGCGATCTGCGCTCCCTCGGCTTCGAGGTGCGCGCCGCCGCGGACGCCGCGGACGCCGAGACCCTGCTCGCCGGGGTCCCCGCCGACCAGCGCATCGCCGTGGTCGATGCCCGCTTCGTCGGCCACCCGCACGCGCTGCGCCTCGGCCTGACCGACCCGCGCTTCCCGCTGGCCGCGGTCCCCGGCGCCGTCACCGCCCAGCCCGCCGGACGCCAGGCGCTGACCCGGGCGCTGGCCCGCGAGAACTCCTCCGGCACGGGTGGCACCCTCGTCGCCAGCGACAGCCTCGCCGACCGTGTCGTCACCGCCCTGGACGCCGACGGCACCGCCGTGCACCGCCCCGAGCTGGGCAGCCTCGTCGCCACCGTCCCGGCCGACCCGCAGGCCCGCAACGAGGCACGGCAGGCCGTCGCCGCCGTCGACGACGAGGCCGTACGCCTGAAGTCGGCCGTCAAGGCCCGCGACGGCTTCTTCACCACCTTCTGCGTCAGCCCCTACTCCCGGTTCCTCGCCCGCTGGTGCGCCCGCCGGGGCCTGACCCCCAACCAGGTCACCACCGCCTCCCTGCTCACCGCGCTGATCGCGGCGGGCTGCGCGGCCACCGGCACCCGCGCCGGGTTCGTCGCCGCCGGACTACTGCTGCTCTTCTCCTTCGTGCTGGACTGCACCGACGGCCAGCTCGCCCGCTACAGCCTCCAGTACTCCACCCTCGGCGCCTGGCTCGACGCCACCTTCGACCGGGCCAAGGAGTACGCCTACTACGCCGGACTCGCCCTCGGCGCGGCCCGCGGCGGCGATGACGTCTGGGCGCTGGCCCTCGGCGCCATGGTCCTGCAGACCTGCCGCCACGTCGTCGACTTCTCCTTCAACGAGGCGAACGTCGGGGATCCCGACGCGACGGCCAACACCAGCCCCACCGCCGCCCTCTCCGACAAGCTCGACAGCGTCGGCTGGACGGTGTGGGTGCGGCGGATGATCGTCCTGCCGATCGGTGAGCGCTGGGCGATGATCGCCGTCCTCACCGCCGTCACCACCCCGCGCGTCACCTTCTACGCCCTGCTCGTCGGCTGCGCCTTCGCCGCCACGTACACCACGGCGGGCCGCGTCCTGCGCTCGCTGACCCGCAGGGCCCGCCGCACCGACCGGGCCGCGACCGCGCTGGCCGACCTCGCCGACTCCGGCGCGCTCGCGCGGGCCCTCACCCGGGTCCTGCCGCGCGTGCCGCGCGTGCCGCGCGTGCCCGGGGTCCTGTGGGCCGCCGCCGGGGCCGCGCTGCTCCCGCTGGTCGCCGCGGTCGACGGCCCCGGCTGGCCGGTCGTCCTGTGCGCCGCCCTCTACGTCCTGCTCTCCGCCGAGGCCGTCGCCCGGCCCCTCAAGGGCGCCCTCGACTGGCTGGTCCCGCCGTTCTTCCGGGCCGCCGAGTACGGCACCGTACTGATCCTCGCGGCGGAAGCCGGGGTGAACGGGGCGCTGCCCGCGGCTTTCGGCCTGGTGGCCGCCGTCGCCTACCATCACTACGACACGGTGTACCGCATCCGCGGCGACGCCGGAGCGCCCCCGGCCTGGCTGGTGCGCACCGTCGGGGGACACGAGGGACGGACGCTGCTCGTCGCCGTCCTGGCCGCGCTGCTCACCGCGGAGCGGTTCACGGTCGCGCTCACGGCGCTCGCCGTGGCCGTGGCGCTGGTGGTGCTCGTCGAGAGCATCCGCTTCTGGGCCTCCGCAGGGGCGCCCGCCGTACACGACGAAGGAGAACCCGCATGATCGGCCTCGTGCTGGCGGCCGGCGCCGGACGGCGTCTGCGCCCCTACACCGACACCCTGCCGAAGGCGCTGGTGCCGGTGGGGCCCGCGGGCATCGAGGGCGAGCCGACGGTCCTGGACCTCACCCTCGGCAACTTCGCCGAGGTCGGCCTCACCGAAGCCGCGATCATCGTCGGCTACCGCAAGGAGGCCGTGTACGAGCGCAGGGCCGCCCTGGAGAAGACGTACGGCCTCAAGCTCACCCTCATCGACAACGACAAGGCCGAGGAGTGGAACAACGCCTACTCCCTCTGGTGCGGCCGTGACGCCCTCAAGGACGGCGTGATCCTCGCCAACGGCGACACCGTCCACCCGGTCTCCGTCGAGAAGACGCTGCTCGCCGCCCGCGGCGACGGCAAGAGGATCATCCTCGCCCTGGACACGGTGAAGTCGCTGGCCGACGAGGAGATGAAGGTCGTCGCCGACCCCGAGCGCGGCGTCCGCACCATCACCAAGCTGATGGACCCCGCCGAGGCGACCGGCGAGTACATCGGCGTCACCCTCATCGAGGGCGACGCCGCCCCGGAGCTGGCCGACGCGCTGCGCGCCGTCTGGGAGACCGAGCCGCAGCAGTTCTACGAGCACGGCTACCAGGAGCTGGTCAACCGCGGCTTCCGTATCGACGTCGCCCCGATCGGTGACGTGCCGTGGGTGGAGATCGACAACCACGACGACCTCGCCCGGGGACGGGAGATCGCGTGCCGGTACTGACCCGACTCATCCCCTCGCCGGTCGTCGTGGACATCCGCCCGGGCGCCCTCGACGACCTGGGATGCGTCCTGGCCGACGAGCGGATCTCGCACTCCGGGAAGCTCGCCGTCGCGGTCAGCGGCGGCTCGGGCGCCCGGCTGCGGGAGCGGATCGGTCCGTCGCTGCCCGGCGCCTCCTGGTACGAGGTCGGCGGCGGCACCCTCGACGACGCCGTCCGGCTGGCCGGTGCCGTGAAGGCCGGGCACTACGACGCCCTGGTCGGCCTCGGCGGCGGCAAGATCATCGACTGTGCCAAGTTCGCCGCGGCCCGCGTCGGCCTGCCCCTGGTCGCCGTACCGACGAACCTCGCCCACGACGGCCTGTGCTCCCCGGTCGCCACCCTCGACAACGACGCCGGGCGCGGCTCCTACGGCGTGCCCAACCCGATCGGCGTCGTCATCGACCTCGACGTGGTCCGCCAGGCGCCGGTCAGGTACGTGCGGGCCGGGATCGGCGACGCGGTCTCCAACATCTCCGCCATCGCCGACTGGGAACTGGCCGGACGGGTCAAGGGCGAGAAGATCGACGGCCTCGCCGCCGCCATGGCCCGGCAGGCGGGCGAGGCGGTGCTGCGCCACCCCGGCACCGTCGCCGACAACGACTTCCTCCAGGTGCTCGCCGAGGCGCTGGTGCTCTCCGGGATCGCGATGTCGGTCTCCGGCGACTCCCGCCCCTCCTCCGGCGCCTGCCACGAGATCAACCACGCCTTCGACCTGCTCCACCCCCAGCGCGCCGCCGCCCACGGCGAGCAGTGCGGGCTCGGCGCCGCCTTCGCGATGTGGCTGCGCGGCGCCCACGAGGAGTCGGCGTACATGGCCGGGGTGCTGCGCAGGCACGGCCTGCCGGTGCTGCCCGAGGACATCGGCTTCACCGCGGAGGAGTTCTTCCGCGTCGTGGAGTACGCCCCCCGGACCCGGCCCGGCCGCTACACGATCCTCGAACACCTAGAACTGAACACCGACCAGATCAAGGACACGTACGCCGACTATGTCAAGGCCATCGGTAGCTGAACTCCGTCCGGTCGTCCACCCCGCGGGGGTCAAGGACCGGCGCAGCGGTGAGCACTGGGGCGGACGCCTCTACATGCGTGAGGTGTCGCTGCGGATCACCCGCCTGCTGGTGAACACCCGGGTCACCCCCAACCAGCTCACGTACCTGATGACCGGCTTCGGCGTCCTGGCCGCGCCCGCGCTGCTGGTGCCGGGCATACCGGGCGCCGTCCTCGGCGTGCTGATGGTCCAGCTCTACCTGCTGCTCGACTGCGTCGACGGCGAGGTGGCCCGCTGGAAGAAGCAGTTCTCCCTCGGCGGGGTCTACCTCGACCGGGTCGGCGCCTACCTGTGCGACGCCGCCGTCCTCGTCGGCTTCGGGCTGCGCGCCGCCGACCTGTGGGGCAGCGGCCGGATCGACTGGCTGTGGGCCTTCCTCGGCACCCTCGCCGCGCTCGGCGCCATCCTGATCAAGGCCGAGACCGACCTGGTCGGCGTCGCCCGCCACCAGGGCGGCCTGCCCCCGGTGCAGGAGGCGGCGGCCGAGCCGCGCTCCTCCGGCATGGCGCTGGCCCGCCGCGCCGCCGCCGCGCTCAAGTTCCACCGGCTGGTCCTCGGCATCGAGGCGTCGCTGCTGATCCTCGTCCTGGCGATCCTCGACACCGTCCGCGACGACCTGTTCTTCTCCCGGCTCGGGGTCGCCGTCCTGGCGGGCATCGCGCTGCTCCAGACGCTGCTGCACCTGGTGTCCATCCTCGCCTCCAGCAGGCTTCGGTGAACGCCGTGGACGCCGCCTCGCTGAAGGTCGGCGCGGTCGTCATCACCATGGGCAACCGCCCCGCCGAGCTGCGCGCCCTGCTGGACTCCGTCGCCCAGCAGGACGGCCCCGCCGTCGAGGTGGTCGTCGTCGGCAACGGCTCCCCGGTGCCCGACGTCCCCGCCGGGGTGCGCACCGTCGAGCTGCCCGAGAACCTCGGCATCCCCGGCGGCCGCAACGTCGGCATCGAGGCGTTCGGCCCCGGCGGCCGGGACGTCGACATCCTGCTCTTCCTCGACGACGACGGCCTGCTCGCCCGCGCCGACACCGCCCAGTTGTGCCGCGAGGCGTTCGCCGCCGACCCCCGGCTCGGCATCGTCAGCTTCCGCATCGCCGACCCGGACACCGGCGTCACCCAGCGCCGCCACGTCCCCCGGCTGCGCGCCTCCGACCCGATGCGCTCCTCCCGGGTCACCACCTTCCTCGGCGGCGCCAACGCCGTCCGCACGCGGGTCCTCGCCGAGGTCGGCGGCCTGCCGGACGCGTTCTTCTACGCCCACGAGGAGACCGACCTCGCCTGGCGGGCCCTGGACGCGGGCTGGATGATCGACTACCGCGCGGACATGGTGCTCCACCACCCCACGACCGCGCCCTCCCGGCACGCGGTCTACCACCGGATGGTCGCCCGCAACCGGGTCTGGCTCGCCCGGCGCAACCTGCCCGCCCTCCTCGTCCCCGTCTACCTGGGCGTCTGGCTGCTGCTCACCCTGGTGCGGCGCCCTTCCCGGCCCGCCCTGAAGGCCTGGTTCGGCGGCTTCCGGGAGGGCTGGGCCAGCCCCTGCGGTCCCCGCAGGCCCATGAAGTGGCGTACGGTGTGGCGGCTGACCCGACTGGGCCGACCCCCGGTGATCTGACAAGCTCTTCCCTGAGAGCATCGACCCGTGCCGGGCCCCGCGCGGGCCGCTCGGATCGAAGACGAAAGTTTCCACTTGTGAGTGAGACAACGCACGACGGAGGAGTCGCGGTGACGACCACGCTCCCGTCGCCCGACGAGTCACTGACCGCGGCGCAGCTGGCGGCGAAGTACGGCCTGTCCGTGAGCGGCGCCCGGCCCTCGCTCGTCGACTACGTCCGCCAGCTCTGGGACCGGCGCCACTTCATCCTCGCCTTCTCCCGGGCCAAGCTGACCGCCCAGTACAGCCAGGCCAAGCTGGGCCAGCTGTGGCAGGTGGCGACGCCGCTGCTGAACGCCGCGGTGTACTTCCTCATCTTCGGCCTGCTGCTCGGCGCCCGCCGCGGCATCCCGCACGACATCTACGTGCCGTTCCTGGTGACCGGCGTCTTCGTGTTCACCTTCACCCAGAGCTCGGTGCTCGCCGGGGTGCGCGCCATCTCCGGCAACCTCGGCCTGGTGCGCGCCCTGCACTTCCCGCGCGCCTCGCTGCCCGTCTCCTTCGCGCTCCAGCAGCTCCAGCAGCTGCTGTACTCGCTGATCGTGCTGGTCATCATCATGATCGGGTTCGGCAGCTACCCGAGCCCCGCCTGGCTGCTGGTGATCCCCGCGCTGGTGCTCCAGTTCGTGTTCAACACCGGCCTCGCGCTGACCTTCGCCCGGATGGGCAGCAAGACCCCCGACCTGGCCCAGCTGATGCCGTTCGTGCTGCGGACCTGGATGTACGCCTCCGGCGTGATGTTCAGCATCCCGGCGATGCTCGCCAACAAGGACGCCCCGACCTGGCTGAGCGACCTCCTCCAGTGGAACCCCGCCGCGATCTACATGGACCTGGTCCGCTTCGCGATGATCGACGGCTACGGCACCGAGTACCTCCCACCGCACGTGTGGGCCTTCGCCCTGGGCTGGGCCGTGCTCGTCGGCGCCTTCGGGTTCGTGTACTTCTGGAAGGCCGAGGAGCAGTACGGCCGTGGCTGACCTCGACAAGACCGACCACGTCAGCGCCTACGAGGGCGGGGCACGCGTCCCCACCGTCATCGCCGACGACCTGCACATCGTCTACCGCGTCAACGGCACCCGCGGCGGCCGGGGCAGCGCCACCGCCGCCCTCAGCCGCATCCTCCGGCGGGGCTCCGACGACAACGAGCGGGGCGTGCGCAAGGTGCACGCCGTGCGCGGGGTCTCCTTCGTCGCCTACCGGGGCGAGGCGATCGGCCTGATCGGCTCCAACGGCTCCGGCAAGTCCACCCTGCTGCGCGCCATCGCCGGACTGCTGCCCGCCGAGCGGGGCCGCGTCTACACCGACGGCCAGCCCTCCCTGCTGGGCGTGAACGCGGCCCTGATGAACGACCTCACCGGCGAGCGCAACGTCATCCTCGGCGGTCTCGCGATGGGCATGTCGCGGGAGCAGATCCGCGCCCGGTACCAGGACATCGTCGACTTCTCCGGCATCAACGAGAAGGGCGACTTCATCACCCTGCCGATGCGCACCTACTCCTCCGGCATGGCGGCCCGGCTGCGGTTCTCCATCGCCGCCGCCAAGGACCACGACGTCCTGATGATCGACGAGGCGCTCGCCACCGGCGACGGCCGCTTCCGCAAGCGCTCCGAGGCCCGCATCCGCGAGCTGCGCAAGGAGGCCGGGACGGTCTTCCTGGTCAGCCACAACAACAAGTCGATCCGTGACACCTGCAACCGCGTGCTCTGGCTGGAGCGGGGCGAACTGCGCATGGACGGCCCGACCGACGAGGTCCTCAAGGAGTACGAGAAGTTCTCCGGCAAGTAGCGGCACCCGCCGCGGGTCCCGTGGGAACTGTCCCGGCGGGGCCCGCGTCTGCAAAGGAAACGTCAACTCTGCGCGGCCGTAGGAATCTTGGAGCCAATCGGTGTGTTCTTGTGATGTGCAGGACACCCCCGAGCTGCCCGGTCCGTTGTACAACGTAAGCTGTACCGGTGCCGAATCACGGCAATAAGGGCCATACTGCGCGACACCCTGATCCGGGACCGCCGCGCCGAGCACCGGGCGGCGTGTCCGAAATAGTGTGTATTGGGTCCGCAGTGTAGAACGGGAGATGTGACGGCAATGGCTACGGAAACTCCCCGGCTCCGCGCAGCACGTGCCGTCCCCGCCCCGGGCAGCGAACGGTGACCGGAGCAGCGACGACGCGCGCCGGGGACCCGGAACGCGCGACCCTCGACAAGGCCACGGCTGAGAACTTCCCCGTGGCCCCCTTCTTCCTGCCCCGCGCCTGGCGCACCGACCTCATGGCCGTCTACGGCTTCGCCCGTCTGGTCGATGACATCGGCGACGGCGACCTGGCACCCGGCGGCGCCGACGCCGCCCTCCTCGGCGTCGCCCCCGACGCTGCTGAGGACCGGCTGGCCCTCCTCGACGCCTTCGAGGCCGACCTGCGCCGGGTCTTCGACGGCACCCCCCGGCACCCCCTGCTGCGCCGCCTCCAGCCCACCGTGCGCCGGTGCGCGCTGACCCCCGAGCCGTTCCTCGGCCTGATCGCCGCCAACCGCCAGGACCAGCTCGTCAGCCGCTACGAGAGCTACGACGACCTGCTCGCCTACTGCGAGCTGTCCGCCAACCCGGTCGGCCGACTCGTCCTCGCCGTCACCGGCACGGCCACCCCCGAGCGCATCCGCCGCTCCGACGCGATCTGCACCGCGCTCCAGATCGTCGAGCACCTCCAGGACGTGGCCGAGGACTTCGGCCGCGACCGGATCTACCTGCCCGCCGAGGACATGAAGCGCTTCCACGTCCAGGAAGCGGACCTCACCCCGAGGACCACCGGCGCGTCGGTGCGCGCCCTGGTCGCGTACGAAGCACAACGCGCCCGCGAACTCCTGAATGAAGGCGCCCCCCTGGTGGGTAGCGTCCACGGCAGACTGAGGCTGCTGCTCGCGGGGTTCGTGGCGGGGGGAAGGGCGGCGATCGACGCGATCGCCGCCGCCGATTACGACGTACTTCCCGGCCCGCCCAAGCCCGGCAAGGTCCGGCTGCTGCGTGAGGTGGGCGTGACTCTGCGAGGAGAGGGGTGATCCGGACCGTGGAGTCTCCACCACACGCGTCCGCGCCGGTACTCGCCGCCTACAGCTACTGCGAGACGGTCACCGGACAGCAGGCGCGTAACTTCGCCTACGGCATCAGACTGCTGCCCGCCCCCAAGCGGCGGGCGATGTCGGCGCTGTACGCGTTCTCCCGCCGGGTCGACGACATCGGCGACGGCGCGCTGGACGGCGAGGTGAAGGTCAGCAGGCTCCAGGACACCCGGGCGCTGCTCACCCGGATCCGGGACGGGGCCGTCGACGAGGACGACACCGACCCGGTCGCGGTCGCCCTCGCGCACGCCGCCCGCGCCTTCCCGATCCCGCTGGGCGGCCTGGACGAGCTGATCGACGGCGTCCTGATGGACGTCCGCGGCGAGACCTACGAGACCTGGGACGACCTGAGGGCGTACTGCCGCTGCGTCGCGGGCGCCATCGGGCGGCTCTCCCTCGGCGTCTTCGGCACCGCACCGGGCGCGCGCGGCGCCGAGCGGGCACCCGAGTACGCCGACACCCTCGGCCTCGCCCTCCAGCTCACCAACATCCTCAGAGACATCCGCGAGGACGCCGAGGACGGCCGGACCTATCTGCCCTCCGACGACCTCGCGAAATTCGGGTGCTCGGCCGGGTTCCACGGGCCGACTCCACCGGAGGGCTCCGACTTCGCGGGCCTCGTGCACTTCGAAGTGCGTCGGGCCCGCGCCCTTTTCGCCGAGGGCTACCGGCTGCTCCCCATGCTCGACCGCCGCAGCGGCGCCTGCGTCGCCGCCATGGCGGGCATCTACCGCCGCCTTCTGGACCGCATCGAACGCGACCCCGAGGCCGTGCTCCGCGGCCGGGTCTCCCTGCCCGGCCGGGAGAAGGCCTACGTCGCCGTGCGCGGACTGTCCGGACTGGACGCCCGCCACGTCACCCGGCGGTCCGTCAGGAGGCGCGCCTGATGGATCACCTGGACCACCGCGGTCCCGCCCCGGGCGCCCACGCCAAGCGGCGGGCAACCCTCCGGGGCGGGCGGGCGTCCCTGACTGCGACGACCTGCCGTCCAGGCCGCACGGAGCACGGTGGCACCGCCGTGGAGGAGGGGGCGCGATGACCGACCGCACGGACGGGGACGGACCACGCGCGCACCCCGCCGCGGAGGCCGCCCGGGACGCCGTCGTGATCGGCGGCGGGCTCGCCGGGACCACCGCCGCGCTCGCGCTCGCCGACGCGGGCGTCCAGGTCACCCTCCTCGAAGGCCGCCCACGCCTGGGCGGCCTCGCCTTCTCCTTCCAGCGCGGCGGGCTGACCGTCGACAACGGACAGCACGTCTACCTGCGCTGCTGCACCGCCTACCGCTGGTTCCTCGACCGGATCGACGGCGCCGCCCTCGCCCCGCTCCAGGACCGCCTCGACGTCCCGGTCGTCGATGTCACCCGCCCCGAGGGACGGCGCCTCGGCAGGATCCGCCGCGACGCGCTGCCCGTGCCCCTGCACCTGGGCCGCAGCCTCGCCGCCTACCCGCACCTTCCGCTCGCCGACCGCGCCCGGGTGGGACGCGCCGCACTCGCGCTCAAGGGGCTCGACCTCGCCGATCCGACCCTGGACACCCAGGACTTCGGCAGCTGGCTGACCGCGCACGGCCAGTCGGCGCGCGCCGTCGAGGCCTTGTGGGACCTGGTCGGGGTCGCCACCCTCAACGCGTTCGCGGGCGACACCTCGCTGGGGCTCGCCGCGATGGTGTTCAAGACCGGTCTGCTCTCCGACCCGGGCGCGGCCGACATCGGCTGGGCACACGTCCCGCTGGGCGAACTGCACGACCGGCTCGCCCGCAAGGCGCTCGACTCCGCGGGCGTACGCGTCCGCACTCGTACACGCGTCACCTCCATCTCCCTCCAGGACAACGGTCGTTGGGCCGTGCAAGTTCCCGGCGACCGCATCGGGGCCGACGCCGTCGTCCTCGCCGTACCCCAGCACGAGACCCACGCCCTGCTCCCCGACGGCGCCCTCGACGACCCCGGACGGCTCACCCGCATCGGCACCGCGCCGATCCTCAACATCCACGTCGTCTACGACCGCAAGGTGCTCGACGCGCCCTTCCTCGCCGCGCTCGGCACCCCCGTGCAGTGGGTCTTCGACCGCACCGCCGCCTCCGGCCTGGAGAGCGGCCAGTACCTGGCGCTGTCCCAGTCCGCCGCGCGCGACGACATCGACGCCCCCGTCGCCGACCTGCGCGAGCGCTACCTGCCCGAGCTGGAGCGGCTGCTGCCGCACACCCGGGCCGCGACGGTGCGGGACTTCTTCGTCACCCGGGAGCGCACCGCCACCTTCGCCCCCGCCCCCGGCGTCGGCCGCCTCAGGCCCGGCGCCCGGACCCGAGCCCCCGGCCTGTACCTGGCCGGCGCGTGGACCGCCACCGGCTGGCCCGCGACCATGGAGAGTGCGGTCCGCAGCGGCATCAACGCGGCCGACGCCGCGCTGCACGCCCTCGGCAGGCCCCGCCCCGCCCACCTCTTCGACGTCGAGGAGGCGGCGTGACACTCGATCAGCGCGCGGCAGGCACCCGCACCCCCCGCACAGCAACAAGAGGAGAGAACGTGCCCCCTGTGCCCCCGGCCTCGATGGCCGCTAGAGACGCGGTCGACGTGACCGCTCTCCTGGAGCGCGGCCGAACCCTGGCCACGCCGGTGCTGCGGGCGGCCGTCGACCGCCTCGCCCCGCCCATGGACACGGTCGCCGCCTACCACTTCGGCTGGATCGACGCCCACGGCAACCCCGCCGCGGGCGACGGCGGCAAGGCCGTACGCCCCGCCCTCGCCGTGCTCTCCGCCGAGGTCGCCGGAGCCGCGCCGGAGACCGGCGTCCCCGGCGCCGTGGCCGTCGAACTCGTCCACAACTTCTCCCTGCTGCACGACGACCTGATGGACGGGGACGAACAGCGCCGCCACCGCGACACCGTCTGGAAGGTGCACGGCCCGGCCCAGGCCATCCTGGTCGGCGACGCCCTGTTCGCCCTCGCCCAGGAGGTGCTGCTGGAACTCGGCAGCGTCGAGGCGGGCCGCGCCGCCCGTCGGCTGACCACCGCCACCCGCGCCCTGATCGACGGCCAGGCACAGGACATCTCCTACGAGCACCGCGACCGCGTCAGCGTCGAGGAGTGCCTGGAGATGGAGGGCAACAAGACCGGCGCCCTGCTCGCCTGCGCCAGCTCCATCGGCGCCGTCCTCGGCGGCGCCGACGACCGCGCCGCCGACGCCCTGGAGCGCTACGGCTACCACCTCGGCCTCGCCTTCCAGGCCATCGACGACCTGCTCGGCATCTGGGGCGACCCGGACGCCACCGGCAAGCAGACCTGGAGCGACCTGCGCCAGCGCAAGAAGTCCCTGCCGGTGGTGGCCGCGCTCGCCGCGGGCGGCCCCGCCTCCGAACACCTCGCCGAACTCCTCGCCGCCGACGCCAAGGAACCCGACTTCGCGGACTTCTCCGAGGAGGAGTTCGCGGTCCGCGCCGCCCTCATCGAGGACGCGGGCGGACGCGGCTGGACCGCCGAGGAGGCCCGCCGCCAGCACACCATCGCCATCGAAGCCCTCGACGCCGTCGACATGCCCGACCGGGTGCGCGACCGGTTCACGGCGCTCGCGGACTTCGTCGTCGTACGAGAGAGATGATCATTATTGGCCGGATAGACCTCGCGTAGTCGCCGGCCGGAGCAGCGCGCTCCGGCCGACGGCGGACCCACAGCAGACGCACCACTTGCAGCACTGCACGAAGGGGAAGCCATGACAGCGACGACCGACGGAAGCACCGGGGCCACCCTGCCGCCCCGCGCTGCCGCGGCCAGCGAAACCACCACCATCACCACCACCCCGGCGGCGACCGGGGTCCAGGAAGCCGCCGTGCGCGCGGTGCAGCGCGCAACGGAGCACCTGCTGGCCCGTCAGGACACCGAGGGCTGGTGGAAGGGCGACCTGGAGACGAACGTCACCATGGACGCCGAGGACCTGTTGCTCCGCCAGTTCCTCGGCATCCTGGACGAGGAGACCAGCCACGCCGCCGCCCTGTTCATCCGCGGCGAGCAGCGCGCGGACGGCACCTGGGCCACCTTCTTCGGCGGCCCCGGCGACCTGTCGGCCACCGTCGAGGCGTACGTCGCCCTCCGGCTCGCCGGGGACGCCCCCGACGCCGAGCACATGGCGAAGGCGTCCGCCTGGATCCGCGCCCGCGGCGGGATCGCCGCCGCCCGGGTCTTCACCCGGATCTGGCTGGCCCTGTTCGGCTGGTGGAAGTGGGAGGACCTGCCCGAACTCCCGCCGGAGATCATCTACCTGCCCACCTGGGCCCCGCTGAACATCTACGAGTTCGGCTGCTGGGCGCGGCAGACCATCGTCCCGCTGACCATCGTCTCCGCCAAGCGCCCGGTGCGGCCCGCGCCGTTCCCGCTCGACGAACTGCACACCGACCCCGCCGACCCCAACCCGTACCGGCCGCTCGCCCCCGCCACCACCTGGGACGGCGCCTTCCAGCGCATCGACAAGGCCCTGCACGCCTTCCGCAGGGTCGCCCCGCGCCGACTGCGCCGGGCCGCGCTGAACACCGCCGCCCGCTGGATCATCGAACGGCAGGAGAACGACGGCTGCTGGGGCGGCATCCAGCCCCCGGCCGTCTACTCGGTCATCGCCCTGCACCTGCTCGGCTACGACCTCGGCCACCCGGTGATGCGCGCGGGCCTGGAGTCGCTGGACCGGTTCGCGGTCCGGCGGGAGGACGGCGCCCGGATGATCGAGGCGTGCCAGTCCCCGGTCTGGGACACCTGCCTCGCCACCATCGCGCTCGCCGACGCGGGCGTGCCCGCCGACCACCCGGCGCTGGTCAAGGCCGCCGACTGGATGCTGGGCGAGCAGATCGTGCGCCCCGGCGACTGGTCGGTGCGGCGGCCCGGACTGCCGCCCGGCGGCTGGGCGTTCGAGTTCCACAACGACAACTACCCCGACATCGACGACACCGCCGAGGTGGTCCTCGCGCTGCGCCGGGTCCGGCACCACGACCCGGAGCGCGTGGAGAAGGCCATCGGCCGCGGGGTGCGCTGGAACCTCGGGATGCAGTCGAGGAACGGCGCGTGGGGCGCGTTCGACGTCGACAACACCAGCCCCTTCCCCAACCGGCTGCCGTTCTGCGACTTCGGCGAGGTCATCGACCCGCCGTCGGCGGACGTCACCGCGCACGTCGTGGAGATGCTCGCGGTGGAGGGCCTGGCCCACGACCCGCGCACCCGGCGCGGCATCGCCTGGCTCCTCGACGCGCAGGAGGCGGACGGCTCCTGGTTCGGACGCTGGGGCGTCAACTACGTCTACGGCACCGGCTCCGTCGTCCCCGCCCTGGTCACCGCCGGACTGCCCGCCTCGCACCCGGCGATCCGGCGCGCGGTCGGCTGGCTGGAGAGCGTGCAGAACGAGGACGGCGGCTGGGGCGAGGACCTGCGCTCCTACCAGCACGCCGAGGAGTGGCGGGGCCGCGGCGCCTCCACCGCCTCGCAGACCGCGTGGGCGCTGCTGGCGCTGCTCGCCGCCGGGGAGAAGGACTCCAAGACCGTCGAACGCGGCGTGGAGTGGCTCGCCGCCACCCAGCGCGAGGACGGCTCCTGGGACGAGCCGTACTTCACCGGCACCGGCTTCCCCTGGGACTTCTCCATCAACTACCACCTCTACCGGCAGGTCTTCCCGGTCACCGCGCTCGGCCGGTACGTGTACGGGGAGCCCGCCGTCCTGAAGCCGCGCGCCGCGGCCAAGGGGGGCTGATGGCGGCACCGCCGACACCGGCACCGCTGCTGATCGCCTGCGCGCTCGGCATCGAGCAGTTCGCCCTGCGCACCGGCGACCGGAGCGGCGCCGACGGGCCCGTCACCGTGCTGCGCACGGGCATGGGCCCCAAGGCGGCCGAGCGCTCCGTCACCCGCGCCCTGACCGGCGCCGCGCTGCGGGACGCCGCCGTGCTCGCCACCGGCTTCTGCGCGGGGCTCGCGCCCGGGATGCACCCCGGTGACCTGGTCGTCGCCGAGGAGACCCGGGACCCGCGCGGGCGCACCCCCTGCACGGGCACCGAACTGCTGGTCAAGGAGCTGGCGCGGGCGGTACCCGGCCGCACCGTGCACACCGGGCCGCTCACCGGCGCCGACCACGTGGTCCGCGGCCAGGAGCGGGCCGAACTGCTCACCACCGGCGCGATCGCCGTCGACATGGAGTCGGCGGCCACGCTCCTGAGCGCCGTCCGCGCGGGCGTGCGCCCGGTTGCGGCCGTCCGGGTGGTCGTGGACGCTCCAGAACATGAACTCGTCCGGATCGGCACGCTGCGCGGTGGAATATCTGCTTTCCGCGTTCTTCGTTCCGTACTTCCCGCTTTTTTCGAATGGCACCGTTCCGCACTGCTCCCCAGGAGGTGAGCCAGATGGCCATGCCGCTGCGCCAGTCCATCAAGGTCGCTACGTACTTGGCTGAACAGAAGCTCCGCAGGCGGGACAAGTTTCCGCTGATCGTCGAGCTGGAACCGCTCTTCGCCTGCAACCTCAAGTGTGAGGGCTGCGGGAAGATCCAGCATCCGGCGGGCGTGCTCAAGCAGCGTATGCCGGTCGCGCAGGCCGTGGGCGCCGTGTTGGAGTCCGGTGCGCCGATGGTGTCGATCGCCGGGGGTGAGCCCCTGATGCACCCGCAGATCGACGAGATCGTGCGCCAGTTGGTGGCTAAGCGGAAGTATGTCTTCCTGTGCACCAACGCCATGCTGCTGCGCAAGAAGATGGACAAGTTCACGCCCTCGCCGTATTTCGCGTTCGCCGTCCACATCGACGGGCTGCGTGAGCGGCACGACGAGTCCGTGGCCAAGGAGGGCGTGTTCGACGAGGCGGTGGCGGCGATCAAGGAGGCCAAGCGGCGCGGCTTCCGGGTCACCACCAACTCCACGTTCTTCAACACCGACACCCCGCAGACCATCGTCGAGGTACTCAACTTCCTCAACGACGACCTCCAGGTCGACGAGATGATGATCTCGCCCGCCTACGCCTACGAGAAGGCGCCCGACCAGGAGCACTTCCTCGGCGTCGACCAGACCCGCGAGCTGTTCAAGAAGGCGTTCTCCGGCGGCAACCGCCGCAGGTGGCGGCTCAACCACTCGCCGCTCTTCCTGGACTTCCTGGAGGGCAAGGTCGACTTCCCGTGCACGGCCTGGGCGATCCCCAACTACTCCCTCTTCGGCTGGCAGCGCCCCTGCTACCTGATGAGCGACGGGTACGTGCCGACGTACCGCGAGCTGAT
The DNA here is from genome assembly GCF_040635175.1 of Streptomyces sp. NPDC006997. Classification (NCBI taxonomy): domain Bacteria; kingdom Bacillati; phylum Actinomycetota; class Actinomycetes; order Kitasatosporales; family Streptomycetaceae; genus Streptomyces; species Streptomyces sp. NPDC006997. The sequence continues at coordinate 45,901 of NZ_JBEYHH010000005.1, read as the reverse complement.
CGAGGACACCGACTGGGACAAGTACGGCCGCGGCAAGGACCCGCGCTGCGCCAACTGCATGGCGCACTGCGGCTACGAGCCGACCGCCGTCCTCGCCACCATGGGCTCCCTGAAGGAGTCCCTGCGCGCGATGCGCGAGACGGTCTCCGGGAACCGGGAGTGACCCCGTGACCGCCGTACCGCTGGGCGTCCCCGAGGTACCGGTCCGGCCGATCGCCGAGCGGCGTGCGTCGCGGCGGATCCAGGTCGGGCCGGTCCCGGTCGGGGGCGGGGCCCCGGTGTCGGTGCAGTCGATGACGACGACGCGTACGTCCGACATCGGCGCCACCCTCCAGCAGATCGCCGAACTCACCGCCTCCGGCTGCCAGATCGTCCGCGTCGCCTGCCCCACGCAGGACGACGCGGACGCGCTCGCGACCATCGCCCGCAAGTCGCGGATCCCGGTGATCGCGGACATCCACTTCCAGCCGAAGTACGTCTTCGCGGCGCTTGAGGCCGGGTGTGCGGCCGTACGCGTCAATCCCGGCAACATCAAGCAGTTCGACGACCGGGTGAAGGAGATCGCGCAGGCCGCCAGGGACCACGGCACGCCGATCAGGATCGGGGTGAACGCGGGCTCCCTGGATCGCCGTCTGCTCCAGAAGTACGGCAAGGCGACCCCGGAGGCGCTGGTGGAGTCGGCGCTGTGGGAGGCGTCGCTGTTCGAGGAGCACGGCTTCCGGGACATCAAGATCTCGGTCAAGCACAACGACCCGGTCGTGATGATCGAGGCGTACCAGCAGCTCGCCGCCCAGTGCGACTACCCCCTGCACCTGGGGGTGACCGAGGCGGGCCCGGCGTTCCAGGGCACGGTCAAGTCGGCCGTCGCCTTCGGGGCGTTGCTCTCCCAGGGCATCGGCGACACCATCCGGGTCTCGCTGAGCGCGCCCCCGGCCGAGGAGGTCAAGGTCGGCATCCAGATCCTCCAGTCCCTGGGACTGAAGGAGCGGCGGCTGGAGATCGTCTCGTGTCCGTCCTGCGGGCGGGCCCAGGTCGACGTCTACAAGCTGGCCGAGGAGGTCACCGCGGGCCTCGACGGCATGGAGGTGCCGCTGCGGGTGGCCGTCATGGGCTGCGTCGTCAACGGGCCGGGGGAGGCCCGGGAGGCCGACCTCGGGGTGGCCTCCGGCAACGGCAAGGGCCAGATCTTCGTCAGGGGCGAGGTCGTCAAGACCGTCCCCGAGTCCAGAATCGTCGAGACGCTGATCGAAGAGGCGATGAAGATCGCCGAGCGCATGGAACAGGACGGCGCCGGGTCCGGCGCCCCCACCGTCACCGGGAAACCGGAAGTGACTGTGAGCTAGACGCTGGAAACAGCACGGACCGAGAGGGGGCCCGAGCGTGACCATACTTGAGACGATCCGGGGACCACGCGACCTGAAGGCGCTGCCCGAGGCGCAGCTTGGCCGACTGTCCGAGGAGATCAGGGAGTTCCTCATCCACGCGGTCGCCCGGACCGGAGGCCATCTCGGGCCCAACCTGGGGGTGGTGGAACTGACCATCGCGCTCCACCGGGTCTTCGAGTCGCCCGTCGACCGCGTCCTGTGGGACACCGGCCACCAGAGCTACGTCCACAAGCTGCTGACCGGCCGTCAGGACTTCTCCAAGCTGCGCGGCAAGGGCGGCCTGTCCGGCTACCCCTCGCGGGAGGAGTCCGAGCACGACGTCATCGAGAACAGCCACGCCTCCACCGCGCTCGGCTGGGCCGACGGCCTCGCCAAGGCCCGTCAGGTGCGGGGCGGGAAGGGCCACGTCGTCGCGGTGATCGGCGACGGCGCGCTGACCGGCGGGATGGCCTGGGAGGCGCTGAACAACATCGCCGCCGCGAAGGACCGGCCGCTGATCATCGTCGTCAACGACAACGAGCGCTCCTACGCGCCGACCATCGGCGGCCTCGCCAACCACCTGGCGACCCTGCGCACCACCGACGGCTACGAGCGGTTCCTGGCCTGGGGCAAGGGGGTGCTGCTGCGCACCCCGGTGGTCGGCGGCACGGTCTACGAGGCGCTGCACGGCGCCAAGAAGGGCTTCAAGGACGCCTTCGCGCCGCAGGGCATGTTCGAGGACCTGGGCCTGAAGTACGTCGGCCCGATCGACGGCCACGACACCCGCGCCGTGGAGTCCGCGCTGCGCCGCGCCAAGCGCTTCCACGGGCCGGTCCTCGTGCACTGCCTCACCGAGAAGGGCCGCGGCTACGAACCCGCCCTCGCCCACGAGGAGGACCACTTCCACACCGTCGGCGTGATGGACCCGCTGACCTGCGCGCCCCTCACCCCGTCCGGCGGGCCGTCGTGGACGTCGGTGTTCGGCGAGGAGATCGTCCGGATCGGGGAGGAGCGCGCGGACGTCGTGGCGATCACCGCCGCGATGCAGCACCCCGTCGGCCTCGGCGCGTTCGCCGAGCGCTTCCCCGACCGCGTCTACGACGTCGGCATCGCCGAGCAGCACGCGGCGGTCTCGGCGGCGGGGCTGGCCACGGGCGGACTGCACCCGGTCGTCGCCGTCTACGCCACCTTCCTCAACCGCGCCTTCGACCAGCTGCTGATGGACGTCGCGCTGCACCGCTGCGGGGTGACGTTCGTGCTCGACCGGGCCGGGGTCACCGGCGTCGACGGCGCCTCGCACAACGGCATGTGGGACCTGTCGGTCCTCCAGGTCGTCCCCGGACTGCGGATCGCCGCGCCCCGCGACGCCGACCAGCTCCGCGCCCAGCTGCGGGAGGCGGTCGCCGTGGACGACGCGCCGACGCTGGTCCGCTTCCCCAAGGAGAACGTCGGCCCCGCGATCCCGGCGGTGGACCGCGTCGGCGGCGTGGACGTGCTGCACCGGGCCGAGGCGCCTCAGGTGCTGCTGGTCGCCGTGGGCGTGATGGCGCCGGTCTGCCTCCGGGCCGCGGAACTCCTCGAGGCCCGCGGCATCGGCTGCACCGTCGTCGACCCGCGCTGGGTCAAGCCCGTCGACCCGGCGCTGCCGGGGCTCGCCGCCCGCCACCGGCTGGCCGCGGTCGTCGAGGACAACAGCCGCGCGGCCGGGGTGGGCGCCGCGGTGGAGCTGGCGCTGCGGGACGCGGACGTGGACGTCCCCGTACGCCGGTTCGGCATCCCGGAACAGTTCCTCACCCACGCCAAGCGCGCCGAGGTGCTCGCCGACATCGGCCTGACACCGGTGGAGATCGCCGGGCGGATCAGCGCGAGCCTCGCGGTGGCGCGGGAGCGGGCGGCGGGTGGCGGTGACCGGGCTCCGGCTGAGGTCGTCCGAGGTGAAGACGTCGTGCGAGGAGAAGACTGAATGACGACCACGGAATCCGTGCCCCAGCCGTCCGCGCCGGTGCCGCCCCCCTCGGGCCCGGCGCCGGGCGCGGACTTCGACCTCGGCGCGCTGCTGGCCGAACGCGGCGCCGAGCGCTACGACCTGCACGCCCGGCACCTCAACCACCAGCTGCCGCGCATGTTGCACACCATCGGCTTCGACAAGGTCTACGAGCGGGCCGAGGGCGCCTACTTCTGGGACACGGACGGCAACGACTACCTGGACATGCTCGCCGGGTTCGGGGTGATGGGCCTGGGCCGCCACCACCCCGTCGTCCGCAAGGCGCTGCACGACGTCCTCGACGCCTCGCTCGCCGACCTCACCCGCTTCGACTGCCAGCCGCTGCCCGGACTGCTCGCCGAGCGGCTGCTCGCCCACAGCCCGCACCTGGACCGGGTCTTCTTCGGCAACAGCGGCACCGAGGCGGTGGAGACCGCCCTGAAGTTCGCCCGCTACGCCACCGGCAGACCGCGCGTCCTGTACTGCGCGCACGCCTTCCACGGGCTGACCACCGGCTCCCTGTCCGTCAACGGCGAGTCCGGCTTCCGCGACGGCTTCGCCCCGCTGCTGCCCGACACGGCCGTCCCGCTCGGCGACCTCGACGCGCTCGCCCGGGAGCTGCGGAAGGGCGACGTCGCCGCGCTGATCGTCGAGCCGATCCAGGGCAAGGGCGTACACGAGGCGCCGCCCGGCTACCTGCGCGCCGCCCAGGAGCTGCTGCGCCGGCACAAGGCGCTGCTCATCGCCGACGAGGTGCAGACCGGCCTCGGCCGCACCGGCGACTTCTACGCCTACCAGCACGAGGACGGCGTCGAACCGGACCTGGTCTGCGTCGCCAAGGCGCTCTCCGGCGGCTACGTGCCGGTCGGCGCCACACTCGGCAAGGACTGGATCTTCAGGAAGGTCTACTCCTCGATGGACCGCGTCCTGGTCCACTCGGCCAGCTTCGGCGGCAACGCCCAGGCCATGGCGGCGGGCCTGGCGGTGCTGTCGGTCATGGAGCGGGAGCGGACCGTCGCCGCCGCCCGCGCCACCGGCGACCTGCTGCGCACCCGGCTCGCCGCGCTGGTCGACCGCTACGAGCTGCTCGCCGACGTCCGCGGCCGGGGCCTGATGATCGGCATCGAGTTCGGCCGGCCCAGCTCGCTGAGGCTGCGCACCCGCTGGCACATGCTCCAGGCGGCGCGCAGGGGACTGTTCGCGCAGATGGTGGTCGTCCCGCTGCTCCAGCGGCACCGGATCCTCACCCAGGTCTCCGGCGACCACCTGGAGGTGATCAAGCTGATTCCGCCGCTGGTCATCGGGGAGCGGGAAGTGGACCGGTTCGTCGAGGCGTTCACCGCGGTGATGGACGACGCGCACGACGGCGGGCTGGTGTGGGAGTTCGGCAAGACGCTGGTGAAGCAGGCGGTGGCGAACCGGTAACCGGACTTTTTGCCTCTGAGGCAACAGAATTGCCTCAGAGGCAACCCTGCGGCTCAATGGGGTCATGCCCGCACCGGAAGACGCGGCGGCCTCCGGCGGACCCGAGGCCCTGCCGCCCACCGTCGCACCCCAGCTGCGCGCGCTGCGCCGCCGGGCCGCCCTCACCCTGGAGGCCGCGGCCCGCTCGGCGGGGCTGTCGCCCGCCCACCTCTCCCGGCTGGAGACCGGGCAGCGCCAGCCCTCGCTGCCGATGCTGCTCGCACTGGCCCGGATCTACGGTACGACCGTCTCCGAGCTGCTCGGCGAGACCGTCGCCGACCGGGACGCCGTCCTGCGCGGCGCGGAGACCGAGCCGACCCGCGCGGGCGGCTGGACCTACTGGCAGGCGGGCGCCGCCGGGCGCGGGATGCAGGCGCTGCGCGTCCATGTGCCGTACGGCTCGCAGGGCGACGTGGTGCGGGTGCACCCCGGCGAGGAGTGGCTGTACGTGCTCCGCGGCGAGCTGCGCCTGCGGCTCGGCGACACCGCGCACCGCCTCGGACCGGGGGACAGCGCCCACTTCGACTCCCTCACCCCGCACCGGCTCGCGGCCGGGACCGGTGCGGGGGTGGACCTCCTGTTCGTGCACACTCTTCTGCAGAGCCCGACGGCCACGCTGTGCCTCGGCCCCACCCCTGGAGACACCCATGAGTGACAGAGACATGGAGCAGAAGCTGCCCCGCGGCATCTGGTTCCGCCTGTTCGTCTACGTGGTGGCGGGCCACCTCTTCGCGGCGTTCCTGTACCTGCTCTTCGAGGTGGGGGCCAAGTAGCGCTCCGGCCGGTCAGTCGCTCCGGCCGGTCAGTCGAGGAGGCGTTCGCGCAGCTGGTCGCGGACCTCGGGGGTGACGTCCAGACCGCGCACGAGGTAGGTGTCGACGCCGCCCCAGGTCTCCTCGATGGTGTCGAAGGCGGCCGACAGGTACTCCGCGCGGGCGTCGAAGAGGGGGCTGAGCAGCTCCATCACCTCGGGGGAGTAGGCCGAGGACGCGCTGCCGCTGCGGTGCACCTTGTAGCGGCGGTGGGTGGCGTTGGACTCCAGGTAGTCCGCGAGGATGGCGTCCCGCTCCACGCCCAGGGCCAGCAGCGTCACCGCGATCGACAGGCCCGCGCGGTCCTTGCCCGCGGCGCAGTGCATCAGCGCGGGCACGCTGTCCTCGGCCAGGGAGCGCAGCACCCGGGAGTGCTCGGCGGTGCGGTCCCTGATGATCATGCGGTAGGACGCGATCATCCGGTCCGCCGCCCTGCCGTCGTCGAGGACCGAGCGCAGCTGCTCCAGGTCGCCGTCGCGGACCATCTTCCAGAACTCGGCGCCGTCCGCCGGGTCCGACAGCGGCAGGTTCACGTTGCGCACGCCGGGCAGCTCGACGTCCGGCCCCTCCAGCTTCTGGTCGGCGGCGTTGCGGAAGTCGAAGACCGTGTGCAGGCCCAGGGAGGTGAGGAACGCGGCGTCCTCGTCGGTGGCGTGCGCCAGGTGGCCGCTGCGGAACAGCACACCGTGCCGCACCCGGCGGCCGTCGACGGTCGGCAGTCCGCCCACGTCACGGAAGTTGCGTACGCCAGCCAGTTCGGGCTCGGTCGACGGGACCTGCTGCGTCACGGGGGCTCCCTCCCATCGGCCCCGGCGGCGCCGATCGCCGACGGGTACGCCCTTGACCATACGACATGGATTCCTGGGGCAATGAGTTGTCCACAAGGGAGGGCCCCCGGTCGTCCACAGGCGTTGCCCTCCCGCCCGGAAACGGTTGATGATGTTGGGTGTTGAGCGGAGCTGTCGGGATCTGCGGGGTGGGTGGGACCAGTGCCGGTGGAGATCGCCGAGAACGGCCGTACGTGGCTGCTGTCCGGGCCGACGAGCAGCTACGCCGTCCACCTCACCGACGCCGACGAGCTGCTGCACCTGCACTGGGGCCCGCGCATCGCCCTCGCGGACGCCGAGGCGCTCGCCGCCCGCCCGCTGCCGGACCACTGGCCCTTCGAGTCCCGGCTCGACGGCCGCGAGGAGTACCCCGTCGAGGGCGGCCCCCGCTTCACCCGCCCCGCCCTGTCCGCGCGCACCGACGACGGGCGGCGCGGCACCGAGTGGGCCTTCGAACGCCACGAGGCCGACCCCGACGGCGTACGGCTGCGGTTCCGGGACGCGGACCCGGACGCGGGTCTGGTCGTCACCCTGCACTACCGGATCCGGCACGACGTGGTCGAACGCCGGGCCACCGTCGAGAACGCGGGCGCCCGGGCGGTGGAGCTGCTGCGCGCCGACTCCGCCGTCTTCACGCTCCCGGAGCGCGACGGCTGGCGGCTGAGCCAGCTGCACGGCCGCTGGGCCGCCGAGTCCCGGCTGACCGCCGCCCCGCTCACCTACGGCGAGAAGGTCATCGGCAGCCGCCGCGGGCACACCGGCCACCAGCACCTGCCCTGGGTCGCCCTGGACACCGACGCCACCGAGGAGTGCGGCGAGGTCTACGGCTGCGCCCTCGGCTGGTCGGGCTCCTGGCGGATCACCGTCGCCCAGCTGCCCGACGCGCGTGTGCAGATCACCGGCGGCGCCGGGCACGACGACGCGGGGCTGCTGCGGCTGGCCGCCGGGGAGTCCTACACCACCCCCGTCCTCGCCGGGCTGTGGAGCGACGGCGGCTTCGGCGGGGCCAGCCGGGCCTGGCACCGCTACCAGCGGGCGTACGTCATCCCCGACGCGGACCGGGACCGGCCGGTGCTGTTCAACTCCTGGGAGGCGACCGGCTTCGGCATCTCCGAGGACCAGCAGCGGGCCCTGGCCCGGCGGGCCGCGGAGATCGGCGTCGAGCTGTTCGTCGTCGACGACGGCTGGTTCGGCTCCCGCACCGGCGACCACGCCGGGCTCGGCGACTGGACGCCCCACCCCGACCGCTTCCCGAAGGGCCTGGCGCCGCTCGCCGAGGACGTGCGGGCGCTGGGAATGCGGTTCGGCATCTGGGTCGAACCCGAGATGGTCAACCCGGACAGCGACCTGTACCGGGCGCACCCCGACTGGGTGCAGTACCAAAAGGGACGTAAGCGGACAGAGTTTCGCAATCAACTCGTCCTCAACCTCGCCCGCGAGGACGTCCAGGAGTACCTGTGGGAGCGTCTCGACGCCCTGCTGTCCAGCGCGCCCATCGACTACGTGAAGTGGGACTTCAACCGCTGCTTCACCGACGCCGGATGGCCCGGTGAGCCCTACCCGTCGCGGCTCTGGGTGGACCACGTACGGGCCGTGTACGCGCTGCTCGACCGGCTGCGGGCGGCCCACCCCGGCGTCGCCTTCGAGTCCTGCTCGGGCGGCGGCGGCCGGATCGACCTGGGCGTCCTGAGCCGTACGGACCAGGTGTGGACCTCCGACAACACCGACCCCCTGGACCGGCTCGCCATCCAGCACGGCTTCAGCCAGCTCCACCCCGCGCGCGTGATGGCCGCCTGGGTGACCGACAGCCCCAACGACCAGCTCAACGGGCGGGTCAGCTCGCTGTGCTTCCGGTTCGTGAGCGCGATGGCCGGGGTGCTGGGGATCGGCGGCGACCTGACCCGCTGGAGCGCGGCGGAGCTGGCCGAGGCCCGCGACTGGGTGGCGCTCTACCGGGAGATCCGGCCGCTGGTGCAGCGCGGGGACCTCTACCGGCTGCGCCCGCCCCGGGGCGGACTGAGCGCGGTGCAGTACGTGCGGGGCGCGGAGTCGGTCGTCCTCGCCTGCCTCCAGGCGCAGCACCACGGTGAGCCGGTCCCCGCGCTCCGGCTCCGCGGACTGGACCCGGCAAGCTCGTACGAATGCCGGGAAACGGGAGAAATCCACCGCGGTGCCGTGCTGCTGCACCACGGGATACGGCTGGGGCTGCGCGGTGACCTCGACGCGGCGGTTCTCCGACTGCGCCGCGTCTGAGCCGTCGGCGCTTTCTGTGTCGCCTGTCCGAATTAGCCGCTTCCGTTCCAACTAGCTCCGGAATGCGGTGACCTGGAATTCCGGCACGTGAGCAGCGTCATAGCCGTGACCGTGAGTCGCCCGTCATGCTCACGTAATCAAGGGCTCTTTCAAGGGCTTTTGGGGAAAGCGTCGCCCCGCGGAACAACTCAGTGTGACCGGTAATGACCACAAGGGATCAAGAAAAAGACGTTCGGGCGGAAACTCTCGCTTGTCCCCTCGCGTCCTGCTCGCTTACGTTCCACACCGATCCCGGACGGAACGCCGAATCCTGCCGCCGTCCGGACTCCGCGCAAACTGACCCGTGCCCGGCAGGAGCGGGGGACCCACAGGTAGACCGCCTGTTCCGGTTCCCGGAACGGCTTGGGGTTAAGCCGCACCTCGGTGCGGCCGGACATCTCCAGTCCGCACCCGACAGCTCACCTCGCAGGCGCAGGAGAGGAACGCATCATGCCCGCGAAGGGTAAGCACCGCCGTCCCAAGTCCCTGCGTATCGCCCGGTCCATCGCCGTGGCCGGTACCGGAGGCGCCGCGCTCGCCCTGCCCCTGATGGGGGCCGCCAGCGCCAACGCCGCCACCCCGCAGTCCGTTTCGGAAAAGGCCGTCCACTCCGCCCCCGTGGTGCAGAAGTCGGCCGCCGAGAAGAAGTCCACCGCGAAGAAGTCGGGTGTGCGGACGTATTCCGTCCGTGCCGGTGACTATCTCTCGAAGATCGCTGACGAGCAGAACGTCAGCGGCGGCTGGAAGAAGCTCTACGCGGACAACCGCGCGGCCGTCGGTGCCGACCCCTCGCTGATCCACCCCGGGCTGAAGCTCAGCATCGGCCAGAAGGCCGCGGCGCAGGGCGAGACCAAGAAGCGGTCCGCCCCGAAGGCCACCCAGCAGGCCAAGCCGGAGCAGCAGGCCAAGCCGGAGCAGCAGGCGAAGCCGGAGCAGCCGACGCAGTCCGCCGAGTCCTCCGCCGGCGCCTCCACGGCCGCCCAGTCCGCCGCCACCGGCTACAGCGCGCCGGTCGACGGCGCCGCCGTCGGCACCGGCTACAAGGTGGCGGGCAGCATGTGGTCCAGCGGCTACCACACCGGCGTCGACTTCGCCGCCGCCACCGGCACCACGCTGAAGTCCGTCGGACCCGGCACCGTCGTCTCCGCGGGCTGGGCCGGTGCGTACGGCAACCAGGTCGTCATCAAGCTGGCCGACGGCTACTACGCCCAGTACGCCCACCTGTCCTCGCTCTCCGTCTCCAGCGGCCAGACCGTGACCGGCGGTCAGCAGATCGGCCTGTCCGGCTCGACCGGCAACTCGACCGGCCCGCACCTGCACTTCGAGATCCGCACCACCCCCAACTACGGCTCCGACATCGACCCGGTGGCCTACCTCCGCTCGCACGGCGTCTCCATCGGCTGACGCCCGCGCCGCGACCGCGCCGACGGCCGGACCCACCTGACCGGGTCCGGCCGTCGGCGTATTCCGGAATTGACCAAGGTTTTGGCAGTGGCTTATCTCACCGCCCGTCAACCCCTTCCTACGGTCGCGTAGGTCACAATCGACGGGGAAAGATGGGCCGATGTGGCAGACGATTCGAAGAATGACAGCAGATCAGTGATCGGGTCGTACGTGGCGGTGGGGGACAGCTTCACCGAAGGCGTCGGCGACCCCGGCCCCGACGGGGCGTTCGTCGGCTGGGCCGACCGGTTCGCGGTCCTGCTCGCCGACCGGCGTCCCGAGGGCGACTTCCGGTACACCAACCTCGCCGTGCGCGGGAGACTCCTCGACCAGGTCGTGGCCGACCAGGTCCCGCGCGCCGTCGGACTCGCCCCGGACCTCGTGTCCTTCTGCGCGGGCGGCAACGACATCCTGCGGCCCGGCACCGACCCCGACGAGGTCGCCGAGCGCTTCGAGAGGGCGGTCGCCCGGCTGACCGCCGTCGCGGGCACGGTGATGGTGACCACCGGCTTCGACACCCGGGGCGTGCCCGTCCTCAAGCACCTGCGCGGCAAGATCGCCACCTACAACGGACATGTGCGCGCCATCGCCGACCGGTACGGCTGCCCGGTCCTCGACCTGTGGTCCCTGAGGTCCGTCCAGGACCGCCGGGCCTGGGACGGCGACCGGCTGCACCTGTCCCCGGAGGGGCACACGCGCGTGGCGCTCCGCGCCGGGCAGGTCCTCGGCCTGCCGGTCCCGGCCGACCCGGACCAGCCCTGGCCGCCGCTGCCGCCGCGCGGCACCCTGGAGATCCGGCGCGACGACGTGCACTGGGCGCGTGAGTACCTGGTGCCCTGGATCGGCCGCCGACTGCGCGGCGAGTCCTCCGGCGACCACGTCACCGCCAAGGGCACGCTCTCCCCGGAGGACATCAGGACCCGGATCGCGTCCGTGGCCTGACCCGGGGCGCCTCAGCCCTCCCCGGCCGCCAGCCCCAGCTCCCGCGCGAGCGCCTCGTCCACCCACTCCCGGGCCCGCGCGTGGGAGACCGCGCCCGGGTACGACGTCAGCTGGACGGCGAGACCGTCGAGCAGGGCGGTCAGGCGCAGCGCGGTGGCGGCCGGGTCCGGGCACCGGAACTCGCCCGCGGCCACGCCCTCGGCGATCACCTCGGCGAGGGCGGCCTTCCACCGCCGGTCCAGCTCCCGGATCACGTCCTGGAGCGCCGGTTCTCGCGGCGCCGCCGCCCAGCCCTCGATCCACAGCCGCCAACCCTTGGCGGTGCCGGTGGGGGCGTACCAGCGCACCGCCGAGCGCAGTCGGCGCAGCGCCGTCGTACGGCGGCCGAGGAGGGTGCGCAGCTGCGCGAGGTCGCCCTCGGCCGCGTGCGCGAAGGCGGCGGCGACCAGCTTCTCCTTGGACGTGAAGTGGTACAGCACCAGCGCGTTGCTCACCCCGAGCGCCGAGGCCACGTCGGAGATCCGCACGGCCGCGACCCCGCGCGCCTCGATCTGTTCCACGGCGACCGTCAGCAACGCGGCCCGCCGCTCCGCCACACTCCACCGCGCCCTCGCCACGCGGCTCACCCTAGAACGCGCGGGCCGGCGGTCGAACGCGTTCCCGGGGAAGCCGACGCGCCACTGTGGCGGCCGACCATAATGTAAGGACTCACCGACTCCACCTGGAGGTACCGTGACCGGTTTCCGTTCCCTGCGCTCCGGGCTTCGCTCGCTGCGGCCCGCGGCCTTCGGCGCGGACCCCAGTGGTGAGCGCATGGCCCGCATCCGCAGATCGCCGCACTTCGAGGACGGCGTCTTCCAGAACCCCGGCCCGCCCACCCGGACGCGGCCGTCGGGCTCCGCCGTGGAGTTCGCCAAGATCTTCTTCGACAAGGACGAACGCGCCCGCCGCTCCCCCCGGGGCGGCGTCCCCGTGCACGCCACCACGTTCGCCGACATCGCCCGGCCGCCCGCCAGCGGTCTGCGGCTGACCTGGATGGGGCACTCCAGCGTGCTCGCCGAGATCGACGGACGGCGGGTCCTCTTCGACCCGGTGTGGGGCCAGCGCTGCTCCCCGTTCCCCTTCGCCGGACCCAGGCGACTGCACCCCGCGCCGCTGCCGCTGGCCGCGCTCGGCCCGGTCGACGTCGTCGTCATCTCGCACGACCACTACGACCACCTCGACCTGCCCACGATCAGGGCGCTCGCCGGTACCGACACCGTGTTCGCCGTGCCCCTCGGCGTCGGTGCCCACCTGGAGCACTGGGGGGTCTCCGCGGACCGGGTGCGCGAGCTGGACTGGCACGAGGAGACGAAGGTCGGCCCCCTCACCCTGACCGCCACCCCGGCCCGCCACTTCTGCGGCCGGGGCCTGCGCAACACCCAGCACACCCTGTGGGCGTCCTGGGTCGTCGCGGGGGAGCGGCACCGGATCTACCACAGCGGCGACACCGGCTACTTCGACGGCTTCCAGGACATAGGCGCGGCCCACGGCCCGTTCGACGCCACGATGATCCAGATCGGCGCGTACAGCGACTACTGGCCCCGGGACCGGGCGGCCGACGAGGGACCCGAGCCCGGCTCCTGGCCCGACATCCACATGAACCCCGCGCAGGGCGTCCAGAGCCACCTCGACCTGCAACAGGGCCAGCCGGGGGGTGTCCTGCTGCCCATCCACTGGGGCACCTTCAACCTCTCCCTGCACCCCTGGGCCGAGCCCGGCGAGTGGACGCTCGCCGCCGCCGAGGCGGTCGGCCAGGCCGTCGCCGTACCCGTCCCGGGCCAGCCCTTCGAACCCGGCGGCGACCTCCCCGTGCGCCCCTGGTGGCGGGACGTGTCCCCGCGGCTCACCCGCGAGTGGCCGGTCCCGGAGACCGCGCTGCGGACGGCCCGCGGCCTGGACCTGGTGGGCGAGGACTGACCGGGCTCACAGCCTGAGGGTGAACCACGTCGTCTTCCCCTCGTCGGTCGGCCGGACGCCCCAGCTGTCGGCGAGGCTGCGCACCAGCAGCAGGCCCCGCCCCGACTCCGCCTCGCGCTCCGCGAGCCGTGGCTGCGGCAGGTGCGGGCTGCGGTCGGCCACCTCCACGGTGAGTTCGGTCAGGGACCGGCACACCCGGAGCCCGATGGCGCCCTCGGCGTGCTGTACGGCGTTGGTGAGGATCTCCGAGAGCAGCAGCAGCGCGTCGTCCGACTTCGCCGGACAGCTCCAGGAGACCAGCGTCTTGTGGAGGAAGGCGCGCCCCTCGGGCACCGAGGACGGCACCGCGGGCAGGTCCAGGACCGCCGAGTCGACCGGCGCCGCCGGGAGCTGGGCGAGCAGCAGGGTCACGTCGTCGTTGTGGCTCTCGGCGTCCGGCACCATACGGGCCAGCACGTGGTCCGCGACCGCCTCCAGGCGCGGCGTGGGGCGCTCGGCGCAGAACGCGTCGAGGACGTCGGTGAGTTCACCGATCCGTCCCTCGATGTCACTGCCGGGCGTCTCGATCAGACCGTCGGTGTAGAGCACCAGCGTCGCCCCCGGCGGGACCTCCGCGCGGGTCTGCTCGTAGAGGACGCCCCCCACGCCCAGCGGCGCGTTCACCGGCGCGGTGAGCTGGTACACCCGGCCGCCGGGACCGGCCACGAGGGTCGGCAGATGACCGGCCGAGCAGACCGTCACCGTGTTGGTGTCCGGGGCGATGACCAGGTAGCAGCAGGTGACGAGCTGGTCGGGCACGTCCAGGTCGGCGACGCAGGTGTCCAGCGCCTGCAGGAGCTGCTTGGGCTGCATCCCGGTCTTGGCCAGCGCGTGCGCCGCCGACCGCAACTGGCCCATCACCGCGGCGGCCTCCAGACCGCGGCCCATCACGTCCCCCATCAGGACGCCGACCCGGCCCGCGCCCAGGGGTATCAGGTCGAACCAGTCGCCGCCCACGCCCGCGCCCTGGGTGGCAGGCCGGTAGCGGCTGGCCGTCGCGAGGCCGGGGATGGCGGGTGGCGTGCCCATCAGGCTCCGCTGCAGGGTCAGCGCGATGTGCCGCTGCTGCTCGTACAGTTCGGTCAGTTCGGCCTCGGCGCGCTTGCGGTCGCTGACGTCGCGGACGGCGGCCGACACCAGCAGCCCGTCCGCCGTCTCCAGCGGGCTGAGGCTGATCTCCACCGGGAACTCGGTGCCGTCCTTGCGCACCCCGTGCAGTTCCAGACCGGCGCCCATCGGCCGCACCTGCCGGTTGGCGGTGTAGTCGTCGCGGTGGTGGGTGTGGTGGTCGCGGAACCGCCGCGGCACCAGCACCTCGACCGGACGGCCCAGCAACTCCTCGCGGCGGAAGCCGAACAGGACCTCGGTCTGCGCGTTGACGAGCCTGATGGTCCCGGTGTCGTCCACGATGACCATCGCGTCCGGCGCCGCCTCCAGCAGTCCCCGGAACCGCTCCTCGGCGACCGAGGTACCGCCGCCCAGCCCTGTCCCACCGCAGCGGCAGCCCGCCCGGACCGCGGTGGTGTCCGGATCGCTCGGCCTTTGGTCCACAGCGCTCACGTCCGATTCCCCCCTTCCCTGCCCTTCGCGGTCATCACAGCGCACCCGGGACGCAACCGTGCGTACATGTCGGCTTCTGTTCTCGCTCTGCTCGAACCGCGTCGCAATCGGTCCTACCCTGACCGTCCGTCCGCGCCGGGGTGGACAGGAGTCGGCCAGTCATCAGGCGCCCCCGGAGCCGCCGACAGTGCCCGACCGGGACCCCCGGTCGGGGCCACTCGGCCCAAGCCGTGCGCCGCCGGGCCGCCGAGTCTGGAAACAGGGGCCCGGCGGTCGTGTCCCTCCGGCGGAACCGTCGGCTCGTGTGAGGAGGCGCCACCATGACGACCACCACGTTCACACCCCGACTCACCCGGACGCTGCCCACCGAGTACCGCGGCAGGCTCATGACCGCCGCCCGCGAGGTGGACATCCCCTCCGGTACCCGGCTCTTCGACGAGGGGTCCCGCGCCGACAACTTCTGGATCATCAGGTCCGGGACCATCGCCCTGGACATACGGGTGCCCGGGCGCCGCCCGGTCGTCGTCGAGTCCGTCGGCTACGGCGAACTCGTCGGCTGGTCCTGGCTGTTCCCGCCCTACCTGTGGCAGCTCGGCGCCCAGGCCGTGGGCCCGGTGCGCGCCTACGAGTTCGACGCCGGGGCGGCCCGGCGGATGTGCGCCGCCGACCCCGCCATGGGAGAGGCGGTCGCGCTCTGGATCGGCCGGGTGCTCGCCCACCGCCTGTACGCCACCCGCACCCGGCTGCTCGACCTGTACGCCCCCTACGGCAGCGGCGTCCCCGGCTGAACCGTTCCGCCGCCCCCGTTGACCCCCGTACGAGCCCGTGTCCTGGAGGAATCATGTACGGCTCCTCGCGCCCCGCGCACCCACCGGCATCCGGCCTCCGCCGGGCCGGCGACGGCCGTCAGCCGCCCCTGCGGCTGCCCGCCGCGCCGACCCGGACGGTCTGACGGGGAAGGGGGGACGGTCATGGAAGAGCGACGCCCGACGCGGGTCAGGAGACGGTGGCTGTGGCGGTGGCGGCGCAATCCGCTGCGGCGCCGCAGCGACCGGGCCGAGGCGTGGTTCGTGCTCACCGTCTGGGCGTGCGCCCTGCTGGGCGGCGTGCTCAGCGGCTGGGCGGCGCAGACGGCCACGTCGGACAGCCTCGCCGCGAGCCGCTCGGCGGCCCTGCGCGTGCAGGCCGTCGTCACGGAGATCCCACTCGCCGACCCCGAGAACGGGACCGTCGTGGAGTCGTACGGCAAGGGGGCGTGGGCCAAGGTGCGCTGGACCGACGGCGACGGCACCACGCGGAACGGGGCGGCCTGGATCGACGCGGGCGTCGCCGTGGGCACGTCCGTGCCCGTGTGGACCGACGACCGGGGCAAGCTGATCCCCGAGCCCGTGGACGGCGCCCAGGCGGAGCGGCAGGCCGTGCTGCTCGGCGTGCTGTCCGGGATGGCCGTCGCCGCGCTGGTGCTGGCCGGGGGCCGCCTGGCCCTGCGGGGGCTGGAGCGGCGGAGCGTGGGGCAGTGGGAGACGGAGTGGGCGCTGGTGGAGCCGCAGTGGCGGAAGCGGATGCTCGGCTGAAGCAGGGGAAGCAGGGGCGGAAGCGGATGCTCGGCTGGAGCAGGGGTAGCAGGGCGGAAGCGGATGCTCGGCTGGAGCAGGGGTAGCAGGGCGGAAGCGGATGCTCGGCTGGAGCAGGGGTAGCAGGGCGGAAGCGGATGCCCGGCCCAACCGGGCAGGGGAGGGGGCCCGCACGTCGACGTGCGGGCCCTTCCCCCTGTCTACTCCCGCGTGGGGCCGGTGAGGTGGCACTCCACGTCCACCACGCCCTCGACGGCGCGGATCAGCCGGGCGGCCACCGGGACCAGGGAGGTGTCCCGGACGGTGCCGGTGAGGGTGACACGGCCGTCCACGACCCGCACCGACAGCGGCTCCGGGGACGTGCGGAACACCGACGAGACGATCTCGCGGCGCACCTCGTCGGCGATCTCGTCGTCCGGCCGCAGGAAGACCTTGAGCAGGTCCGCCCGGCTGACCAGGCCCTCCAGCAGGCCCGTCTCGCCGACCACGGGCAGCCTCTTCACCTTGCGCTGGGCCATGATGCGGGCCGCCTCGGCGAGCGGGGCGCCGGCGTGCACCGTGACGGCCGGGCTGGTCATCAGCTCCCCGGCGGTCAGCGCGCCCGCCTTGGCCAGGTCGCCCAGCCGCTGCAACTGCGTGAACCGGTCCGGGTCGCTGTCCCGGAACTCCTCCTTGGGCAGCAGATCGGCCTCGGAGACGACGCCGACGACCCGGCCCTCGCCCGCCAGCACGGGCAGCGCGCTGACCTTCCACTGCTCCATGAGCCTGACGATGTCCTTGAACGAAGCGTCGCGGCCGACGGCGACGACGGTCTGCGTCATCACATCGCTCACGACGTAGGGGCTTGGATGCACGGTGTCCTCCTCGACGCCATGGGACTCCTCATCCCAGCGTCCGTCCGGCCGGTGCCGCCGGCCACGGGCCGACCGGCTCCGCCAGCAGGGACCTCCGGGTCCGGACGGGGACCTGTAGGCCTGTCCCCGTGACCGCCCGGGCGCAGCAGGATCGGGACCGGAACCGGTCCTCGCGGCGGCCGTTCCGCACTCCGGCCCCTCGGCGCAAGGAGCAGAGCCATGTCCACCGGAACGGGCGGCGCCAGGACGTCGCCCAGAGCGGCGCTGGGCCTGCCCGCCGCCTCCGCCCTGGTGACCGGCGGCATCACGGGAGTCCGGCGCGCCGTTCACCGACGCGGCGAACAACATCATCGGTGGGAGCCGGGCGGGCGACGCGGTCGCCGTCGCCGCGGTCGTCTCCGCGCCCGGGGCCCGGGAGCGGCTGCTGGACCGCATCGTCACCCCGGCCGTGGTCGGACCGGCGCTGACCGACCCCGTACGGGAGTTCACCGCCGGGCTGCTCAAGAGCGACCTGCCGCTCGCCGCGCCGCACAGCCCGGTGTGGAGCGCCCTCGGCGGCGGGGAGTTCGCGTTCGCCCCGCTGCCCACCACCTCCTCCCGCGCGACGACTCATGCTGGACCTATGACCCGGTCGCGGCCGACCCGATGGCCAAGCCCGCCCGGCGCCGGGTGAGCCAACCCTGCGAATGGCTCGCTCATCCCGAACAACAAGGCAGGGAGGACTGAACCGTGCGCATCGTCATCGCCCTCGGCGGCAACGCCCTCCTGCACCGCGGCGAACGCCCCGACGCCGACGTCCAGCAGGCCAACATCGACCGGGTCGCCACCGCCGTGGCCGCCCTCGCCCAGGAACACGAGATCGTCGTCACCCACGGCAACGGCCCCCAGATCGGCCTGCTCGCCGTGGAGAGCGCCACCGATCCCTCCCTCACCGCGCCCTACCCGCTCGACCTGCTGGGCGCCCAGACCCAGGGCATGATCGGCTCGCTGCTGGTCCGCACCCTCTACGACACCCTCCCCGGCCAGCGCGTGGCGGCCCTGGTCACCCACACCGTCGTGCGCGCCGACGACCCCGCCTTCCGCCACCCGACCAAGTTCGTCGGGCAGGTCCTCCCGCGCTCCGAGGCCCGCGCCCTCGCCCACCGGTACGGCTGGCACATCGCCCAGGACAGCACCGGCTGGCGGCGCGTCGTCGCCTCCCCGACGCCCGAGGGGATCGTGGAGACGGACACCATCCACGAACTGCTCAAGGCCGGCACGCTGGTCGTCTGCGCGGGCGGCGGGGGCGTCCCGGTCACCGCCGACCGCGACAGCGGCGCCCTGCACGGGGTCGAGGCGGTCGTCGACAAGGACCTGACCGCCGCGCTGCTCGCCGAGGAGCTCAAGGCGGACTTCCTGCTCATCCTCACGAACGTCCCGAACGTCTACGCCGACTACGGCACCCCCCGGCAGCGGGCCGTCCTCGACGCCACCCCCGCCGAACTGCGGCGCGGCGGCTTCCCGGCCGGTTCGATGGGGCCGAAGACCGAGGCCGCCGCCCGTTTCGTGGAACGCACCGGGGGACTGGCGGCGATCGGCGCCCTGGACGCCGCCCAGGAGATCGTGCACGGCCGCTCCGGCACCCTCGTCCGGCCGGAGCTGACGGTGCCGTGAGACGCCGACGGCAGGCCGGGGCGGCGGGGCGCGCCCCCGCCGGTGCGCCCCGCCGGGCCCGAAGACCCCGGCCGGGTCGGCGCGGTCCGCGGTGTCGGAGCCGCCGGGGACCGAGGTAGGGCCGGTCGGCCCTGTCGGGCGGGTCGACCGGGGCCCCCGCGGCGGGCTCCGGGCGGGTCGACCGAGGTCCGGGGCAGGGCCGGTCTCCGGTCCCTACGGGACAGAAGGGCCCTCACGCCCCGGCCGCCACCGGCTGACGATGGAAGGACCATCAGCTGGCAGTGTGCCCTCAGGCGAAAGATGGAATAGCCATGTACCGGAATGACGGTTTCCGCGAGCTGGGACGCCGGGAATGCCTGCGCCTGCTGGGCCGAGCCGACATCGGCAGGATCGTCCACACCCGCCACGCCCTCCCGGCGGTCCTGCCCGTCAACTTCAGCCTCGACGACGACGGCGCCGTGCTCGTGCGCACCGCCGCGGGCTCGGAGCTGGTCCGCGCCGTCGACGGCGCGGTGGTCGCCTTCGAGGCCGACGAGGTCGACCGCGTCGCCGAGGCGGGCTGGAGCGTCGTCGTCACCGGGACGGCCACCGTCGTCACCGACCCCGACGAACTGCGGCGCCTGGCGCGCGGCGGCCCGCGGTCCTGGGCGCCGTCCCCGCGCGAGGTCCTGCTGCGCGTCGAACCGGAGCTGGTCACCGGCCGCGAGCTGGTCGGCGGGCGCACCATGTACGGCCTCGACCTGCCGCTCCGGGCGCCTGCCGAGGCACGCCGAACGACCCCTGGAAATAGGGCTGTTCAGCCCTCTCGACGCGGACCTTCGGCATCCGGCGCCCAAGGGGACGAGCCAGCAGAGTAAAGGTGTCAGGCACCAACCGGACCGCTCCCCGAAGGGAACACCGTCATGGCCGTGCACAACCACCCGCAGCAGGGCACCGGCTTCCACCTGCCGTCACTGCGCCGCAACCGGACCACCGCCGCACCGCAGACCGACGCCGCCGCGCTCGGCGAGGCACACACCGCGCGGGCCTACGTGTTCGGATCGGTCCGCCTCCTCATGGGCTTCGTCTTCCTGTGGGCCTTCCTCGACAAGACGTTCGGCTTCGGCTACGCGACCCCGTCGGGCAAGGGCTGGATCGACGGCGGCTCGCCCACCCTGGGCTTCCTCAGCTCGGTCAAGGTCGGCCCGATGGAGTCGACGTTCCACTCCTGGGCCGGTGACACCTGGGTCAACTGGCTGTTCATGCTCGGCCTCCTCGGCGTCGGCCTGGCCCTCGTGAGCGGCGTCGCCCTCCGGCTCGCGGCAGTCGCCGGCACCGCGATGATGGCGTTCATGTGGATCGCCGAGTGGCCGCCCGCCAAGCACCTCTCGGACGGCTCGGCGAGCATGTCGACGAACCCCTTCGCCGACTACCACGTCGTGTACGCCGCCATCCTGATCGGCCTGGCCGTCGTCTCGGCCGGGAACGCCCTCGGATTCGGCCGCCTCTGGGCGAAGCTCCCCTTCGTCCGCGACAACGGCTGGCTCCGCTGAACCCCTGCGACGCGGTGGACCCACCGACGGGTCCACCGCGTCGGGCCGTACCGGAGCGCCGTACACGACGGACGAACCGGACGGCCGAGGGGCCGGGTCACCCGGCCCGCCCGTCCTACTCGGCCCTCGTGGGTCACCGACCCGACCGGGGCCGTCGGCGTACCCGGGACCCCCTCCCGGCGACCCGGCCCCGTCCAGGCGCCCCCGACCCGGGCCGAACGGCCCCCGGTCGGCCCCGGTCAGCCCCTGGGACCCCGTACCGCCCCGCTGGATGCTCGAAGTGCCGGACCACCACACCTGAGGAGATCCGTGATGACGGACGACGTGCTGCCCCGCCCCCCGGTCCACGCGCTGCTCGCGGACGGCACCACCGTGCGCATCCGTCCCGTGGTGACCGCGGACCGCGCCCAGCTGGAGGGCCTCTACCAGGAGATGTCCCCCGAGAACCTGCGCCTGCGGTTCTTCGCGGCCAGCCGCCGCGCCGCCGATCAGGCCGCCGAACGGGCCTGCGCCACCGGCTGCCGCGGCCACCGCGCCCTGCTCGCCGAACGCGCGCAGCAGGTGCTCGGCCTCGCCGAGTACCACACCGGCGAGGACGCCTCCTCCGCGGACGTCTCCATCGCCGTCGCCGAGGGGCTGCACCACCACGGGGTCGGCACGCTCCTCGTCGAACACCTCGTCTCCGCCGCCCGCACGGACGGCATCACCACCTTCACCGCCGACGCCCTCAGCGAGAACCACAAGGTGATGCGGCTCTTCGCCGACCTCGGTCTCGACGTCACCCGGCGCCTCGACGGCCCCGAGGTGCACTGCTCGATCGCCCTGGACACGGGCGACGCCTACCTCACCGCCGTCGAGGAACGCGGCCGGGCCGCCGACGTCGCCAGCCTCCGTCCGCTCCTGCGGCCGGAGGCGGTCGCCGTGATCGGCGCCGGGCGCACCCCGGGCTCGGTCGGCCGCGCCCTCCTGCACCACCTGCACACCGGCGGGTTCACCGGCCGCCTCTTCGCGGTGAACCCGAAGTGCACCTCGCTCCTCGGCATCCCGTCGTACCCGTCCGTCGCGCTGCTGCCGAAGGTGCCCGACCTCGCCGTGGTCGCCGCGCCCGCGCCCGCCGTGCCCGGCATCGCCGAGGAGTGCGGCAAGGCGGGCGTCCGGGCCCTGGTGGTCGTCTCCGCGGGCCTCGACACCGCCACCGCGCGCGCCCTGGTCACCGCCTGCCGCGCCCACGGGATGCGCCTGGTCGGCCCGAACTGCCTCGGCATCGCCAACACCGAACCCGGCCTCGCCCTGGACGCCACCTTCGCCGCCACCCACCCCCGGCCCGGCACCGCCGGGGTCGCCGTGCAGTCCGGCGGCGTCGGCATCGCCCTGCTGGACGGGCTGTCCCGGCTCGGCATCGGCGTCTCCAGCTTCGTCTCCCTCGGCGACAAGTACGACGTCAGCGGCAACGACCTGCTCCAGTGGTGGGAGAGCGACGACCGCACCGACCTGGCCCTGCTGCACCTGGAGTCCTTCGGCAACCCGCGCGCGTTCTCCCGCACCGCCCGCCGCGTCACCCGCCGCATCCCCGTCCTCACGGTGGACGCCGGACGCACCGACGCCGGGCGCCGTGCCGCCGCCTCGCACACCGCGGCCGCCGCCACCGGCACCATGACCCGTCAGGCCCTGTTCACCCAGGCCGGGATCACCGCCACCCACTCCATCGGCGAACTCCTGGAGACCGCCGCCCTGCTGCACTCCCAGCCGCTGCCCGCGGGCACCCGCGTCGCCGTCGTCACCAACGCGGGCGGGGCGGGGGTGCTGGCCGCCGACGCCTGCGCCGAGGCGGGCCTGGTGCTGCCGCAGCCCACCCCCGACCTCGTCGACGACCTGCTCACCGTGCTGCCCCAGGGCGCCTCGGTCGGCAACCCCGTCGACGCCACCGCCGCCGTCACCGAGTCCGAACTGCGCGCCTGCGTCGACCGGCTGGTGGCCCACCAGGGCGTCGACGCCGTGCTGGTCGCCCTCGTGCCCACCGCCGTCGCCGTCGCGACCGGCGACGACCTGGTCCGGGCCCTCACCGCGGGCCCCGGACGCCGGGCCCGCCCCGTCGCCGTCGTCCGCCTGGAGCAGGAGGTGCCGGTGACGCTGCTGCCCGCCGCCGACGGCACCGTGCCCTCGTACGCCGAACCCCGCGCCGTCGCCCGCGCGCTCGCCCACGCCGCCCGCCGCGCGGCCTGGCTGGCCCGCCCGGCCGACGCTCCCGCAGACCTCGACGACATCGACGGCGCGCGCGCCCACGAGGTGGTCGAGGAGTTCCTCGCCGCCCACCCCGAGGGCGGCTGGCTCGACCCGCGCACCTGCGCCGGACTGCTGTCCTGCTACGGCATCCCGCAGCTGTCCTGGGCCTGGGCGGAGACCGAGGACGAGGCCGTGCTCGCCGCCGAACGGCTGCGCGGCGCGGACGGCCGGGTCGTGCTCAAGGCCCACTGGCCCGGCCTGGTGCACAAGAGCGAACAGCGCGCCGTCCACCTCGACCTGCGCGGCGACGCCCAGGTCCGGGCCGCCTACCGGGACCTGGAGACCCGGTTCGCCGGACTCCTCACCGGCGTCGTCGTGCAGCCGCTCGCGCCGCGCGGCACCGAGCTGTTCGCCGGGGTCGTCCAGGACGAGGTCTTCGGACCGCTGGTGCTGTTCGGGCTCGGCGGCACCGCGACCGAGGTCCTCGCCGACCACGCCGCCCGGCTCGCCCCGCTCACCGGCCACGACGTCCACGACCTGATCACCGGGCCGCGCTGCGCGCCGCTGCTGTTCGGCGCGCACGGCGGCGGCCCCGTCGACCTCGACGGCCTGGAGCAGCTGCTGCACCGGCTCTCGCGGATGGCGGCCGACCTGCCCCAGCTGGCCGAGGCGGACTTCAACCCCGTACTCGCCACCCCCGAACGCGTCACCGTTCTCGACGCCCGGCTGCGGCTGCTGCCCCGCCGGTCCCAGGACCCCTATCTCCGCCGACTGCGCTGACCACCTGCCGCAGGGAAGGAAACGCCATGAAGCACAACAAGGTCGGCTCCGTGATGACGACCGACGTCGTCCGGGCCGAGTACGGCACCACGTTCAAGAACGTCGCCCGGCTGCTCGCCGAGCACGACATCAGCGGGCTGCCCGTGGTCGACGAGGACGAGCACGTCATCGGCGTCGTCTCGGAGACGGACCTGATGATGCGGCAGGCGCAGGTCCCCGACCCCTACGAGCCGCCCGTGCGGCTGCGGTTCGCCGCGCTGCGGCCCGCCGCGCGGCGCCGCGCGGCGAAGGCGCAGGCCCGTACGGCGGGGCGGCTGATGACCGAGCCGCCGGTCACCGTGCACGCCGACGACACCATCGTGGCCGCCGCCCGCACCATGGCCGAACGGCACGTGGAACGGCTGCCCGTGCTGGACGAGGAGGACCGGCTGGTCGGCATCGTCACCCGGCGCGACCTGCTGCGGGTGTTCCTGCGCCCGGACGCGGAGATCCGCCAGGAGGTGCGGCGCGAAGTGCTGGAGCGCGCGCTGTGGCTGCCGCCGTCCAGCATCGACGTGTCGGTGACGGAGGGCGTGGTGACGCTCTCCGGCGACCTGGAGCGCAAGAGCGAGGCCGAGATCGCGGTGTCCATGACCCGGCAGGTGGACGGGGTCGTGGCCGTCGTCGACAAGCTGACCTACCGACTGGACGACTCGCGGCTGCCCGCCGCCGACGGGCACGCCATGCACGGCGTGGCCGACGACTGGCTGCGCAGGCTGTGACCCTGTGACTCTGTGAGAGGAGGCGGAACACTATGGACGGCAAGGTACTCGTCGCTTACGGCACGACCAACGGCTCCACGGCCCGGATCGCCGAGACGGTGGCCGAGGTGCTGAACCGGGAGGGCGTCCCGGCCGAGGCCCGCCCCGCCCGGTCCGTGTCCGACGCGGCGGCCTACGACGCGGTGGTGGTCGGCGGCGCCCTGTACTCGGGGCGCTGGCACAAGGACGCCCGCCGCTTCGTACGGCGCCACCGCGGCGAACTGGCCGGGCGGCCGGTGTGGTTCTTCAGCAGCGGCCCGCTCGACGCGTCGGCCTCGGAGCGGGAGATCCCGCCCGTCCCCCGCGTCAAGCGCGCCATGACCGAACTGAACGTCGCCGGCCACGCCACCTTCGGCGGACGGCTGGAGGAGGGTGCCCGCGGCCGGGTCGCCGGCATGATCCTGCGCTCCGGCAAGGGCGGCGACTTCCTCGACCCCACCGCCGTCGAGTCCTGGGCGACCACCATCGCCAAGGACCTGACGAGGAAGGGGAAGACCACCTAGGGAGGGGGGCGCGCCCCGGGCACCCGGACAGGACCGGGCGCCCGGGGCGCCTGGCCGTGCCCGGCGGGTCCGCCGGCTCAGGTCGCCGCGGTGCGGCCCGCCGCCCGGTGCTCAGCGAGCCGTGTGACCGTCGCGGCCGGGGCGGGCACCGTGACCACCGGGACCGTCGCGCGGCGCAGGCACTCGCGGCCGACCGGGCCCGCCGCGGTGGTGTGCTGGGGGTGCATCGTGTGGCCCAGGACCAGGAGGGCCGCGTGGCGGGCGCGGCGGGGGAGGACGCGGGCGGGCGGGCCCTCGATCAGTTCGGCGCGTACGGTGCCGGCCACCCGCGGGCCCATCACCCCCCGGACCGTCTCCGCGAGGACCCGCGCCGCCGCGATCCGCTCCTCGTCCGCCTCCGGGCGGGCCGCGGCGGGCGCGTACGGCGCGATACGGGGGCCACTGGGCTCCCAGACGTGTACGGCGACGACCTCGGCACGCAGCGCTCGGCCCTGCTCGGCGGCCCAGCGCAGGGCCGCGGCGGAGGCCGGGGAACCGTCTACGCCGACCACGATGGCCGGACCACTGCCGGGTACGGACATGACACCCTCCCGAACGTCCTGACGAAGACTTCTCCGCCTTCCAGCGTGGCCCGTCCGGCACCTCCGTGCCTGGGGCCCACCGGCCCCCTCGGAAGGCCGCTCGGCCCGACGCGGGGACCTGCGGCCCCTGCTGCGGTACGGGGGCGCGCACGAGCATGGGGGCACGAAGCTGGAGAAAGGGCGGCACCCATGTCCGTCGTCATCGCACCCACCGGTCACGCCTCCGCCTACCTGGTGCGCGCGGCCGTCACGGCACCCTCGGTCTACAACACGCAGCCCTGGTTCTTCGTCGCCGACGGGGACCGGGGCATCGAACTGCACGCGGATACCGACCGCAGGATGCCCCGTACCGACCCGCACGGCCGGGAACTGGTCATCAGCTGCGGGGCGGCCCTGTTCAACGTCCGTCTGGCCATGCGGCACCTGGGCTTCACCCCGGTCGTCCGGGCCTTTCCGCGCCCCCAGGACCCGGCGCTGCTGGCCCGGGTCGCCTGGGGACCGTACGCGAGGCCCACCTCCGACGAGCAGCGCATGTACGGCGCCCTGCGGCGCAGGCGCACCGTCCGCGGCGCGTTCCGCACCGACCCGCTGCCCGCCGGGCTGGTCGAGTCGCTGCGCGTGCAGGCCGTGGAGGAGGGCGCCGCCCTGCACGTGGTGGACGACCCCGTGAGCCGCAAGAACCTGGCCGCGCTGGTCCAGGAGGCCGAGAACGTGCACCGCGGGACGCTGGCGCACAGCGCCGAGCAGGCCGCCTGGACCTGGCGGCCCGCCGAGCCGCGCCGGGACGGCGTGCCCACGGACGTGAGCGTCACGCACCCCGACTGCACGGGCTTCGCCGGGCGCGACATCGCCGGGCTGACGGACATGTTCCCGGTGCCGCCCGGCCGGATGCCCGCCCCCGCCGGCCTGGTGGCGGTGCTGAGCACGGACCGGGACGACCGGCTGGCCTGGCTGCGGGCCGGGCAGGCGCTGGAGCGCATCCTGCTGTACGCCGCCGCGCACGGCGTCATGGCCGCCTTCCACACCCAGCCGCTGGAGGTCGACCGGCTGCGCGCCCGGTTGCGCCGGGAGTTCCTGCCCGGTGACTTCCCGCAGATGGTCCTCCGTCTCGGCTTCGCGCCGCCGCTGCGGACCGTGCCCCGGCGCCCCGCCGCGGAGGTCCTCCACTGAGCCCGCACCTCACCCCTGAGTATCACGGAGCGTGTTGGTAGACCCGGGTCCGGAGGCGCCGTCCCCGCCTCCGGAACGGTCCGTCTCCGTCGTCCGATTGGCTGCGCGCGAAGGGATGAGAAGCGAGCGCCGGGTTGACCTCCCCGTTCGCTGACGATCTCTCATGACCGTTCTTGAACAGGGATGTTCGCCCTTCTGTGGCGACGTGACCGCCATCCCGGCATCCTCTCGGACTGGCGTACGAAGACTCATACCAGAGTGGGACGTGTGGCGAGGGACTTTGTCAACTGCCCACCGCATGTGATGCCGAGGCGACTACTGTCAGTGTCCATCCCGTCCGACGGACCAGTACGAGGACACCGATGTCTCACCTCCGCGCACCGGCCGCACGCGCAGACCGCCGTGAGAGCGGCGGGCGGCACGGACGGCCGGTCGCCCGTACCACGCCCGCCCTGCCTGAGGCCCATATACGGCCCCAGCTCCTGCGGCTCGCCGTCCTGCCGCCCACCGCCGTCGCCCTCAGCGCCTGCGCCGCCGTGCTCTTCACCGTGCGCTCCACCGGCGCCCGCCCGGGCCCCACCCTGTGGGCCGTCCTCACCGGCGCCCTCTGCGTCACCGCCGCGGGCATCCTGATCGCCGCCGTCGCCGCGGGCCGCGCCGCCCGCACCGTCCAGGACCGCGTCGCCGCCCTGCGCCGCGGCACCGCCCGCCGCGAGGCCGACCTGCGCTCCCTCGTCGAGGCCCTGCGCCGCGGCGAACCCCCCGCCCCCCGCGCCCCCCGCCCCACCCCGCCCCCGGACGCCGACGACTTCGAACTCCTCGCCAACGACCTCGCCCGCGCCCACGACGCCGCCGCCACCGCCGTCGTCCAGGCCGCCCAGCTCTCCAGCCGCACGGGCAGCGAGCAGAAGCTGGAGGTCTTCGTCAACCTCGCCCGGCGGCTCCAGTCCCTGGTGCACCGCGAGATCTCCCTCCTCGACGACCTGGAACAGGAGATGGAGGACCCCGACCTGCTCAAGGGCCTCTTCCACGTCGACCACCTCGCCACCCGCATCCGCCGCCACGCCGAGAACCTCGCCGTCCTCGGCGGCGCCGTCTCCCGCCGCCAGTGGAGCAACCCCGTCTCCATGACCGAGGTGCTGCGCTCCGCCACCGCCGAGGTCGAGCAGTACTCCCGGGTCAGGCTGGTGCCGCCGATCGACGGCGACGTGCGCGGCCACGCCGTCGCCGACGTCATCCACCTGCTGGCCGAACTCATCGAGAACGCCACCCTGTTCTCCGCCCCGCACACCCCGGTCCTGCTGCGCACCGGCCACGTCACCTCCGGCCTCGCCGTCGAGGTCGAGGACCGCGGCCTCGGGATGCCCACCGGTGAGCAGAACAGGATGAACGCCCTGCTCACCGACCCCGACCAGGTCAACGTCGCCCGACTGCTCGCGGACGGCCGCATCGGCCTGTTCGTCGTCTCCCAGCTCGCCCGGCGGCACGGCATCAGCGTCCGCCTCCAGGGCAACATCTACGGCGGTGTCCAGGCCGTCCTCGTCATCCCGCAGGGACTCCTCGGCACCGTGCCCCAGCCACCCGGCGCCACCACCCAGCCCCGCCCCACCGCCGTACCCCCACCCCCGCACCCGCCCATCGGTCCCGCCACCTCCCTCCCCCTCCCCCTCCGCGACGCCCACGACCAGCGGCCCACCCCCGCCGACGCCGTCCCCGGCATCCGCCCCGAGGACCGCGACCAGGTCGCCGAGCACACCGCCGTACCGCCCGTCCCGCGCACCGGAACCGTCCACGGCACCCCGGGCAAGCCCCAACTGCCCCGGCGCCGGGCCCAGGAGCACCTCGCGCCCCAGCTCCGCGGCGGCCCCGCGCCCCGCCAGGACGACGGCCCCCACGTCGGCCACGACCCCGACCTGATGGCGGCCTTCCAACGCGGCGTCAGCCTCGCCAAGGCCCAGCGGGAACCGGACCCGGCACCCCTCGGCGCGACGTACGGCGCGCCGGGGCGGCTCATCCCCCTGGAACCCAGGCCCGCGCACACCCCCACCGCCCCCGAACACCCCGCCACCCGGCACGACGGGAGCCCACCGGCCGGATGACCACGGCACGTGGCACCCATGCGTTCCCGATCCCGCCCCGCCCTCACCGCAGCAGCGGACACCCGTACCCCAAGGAGTCGATCCCCCATGGCGAGCGACATGCCCACCGGCCACGTATCCGATCTCGACTGGCTGATGAGCGGCCTCGTACAGCGCGTACCGCACACCAGCAGCGCGGTGCTCCTGTCCAGCGACGGGCTGGTGAAGTCGGTGCACGGCCTCGACCCGGACAGCGCCGACCACATGGCCGCCCTCGCCTCCGGCCTGTACTCCCTCGGCCGCAGCGCCGGGATCCGGTTCGGCGACGGCGGCGACGTACGGCAGGTCGTCGTCGAACTCGACTCGACGCTGCTGTTCGTCACCACCGCCGGGTCCGGCACCTGTCTGGCCGTCCTCGCGGGCCGGGAGGCCGACCCGGCCGTGCTCGGCTACGAGATGGCGATGCTCGTCAAGAGCGTCCGCCCCTACCTGGTGACCGCCCCCCGCCAGCACGCCGTCGAACCCACGGCGCTGAGGTCTTGAGCGTGGCGGCGGCTGGCGACGGGCCGTGGCTCGACGACGCGGCCGGACGGCTGGTGCGCCCCTACACGGTCAGCAACGGCCGGACCCGCCCCAGTACCACCCTCGACCTGATGTCGCAGGTGATGGCCACCGGGGCCACCCCCGTCGGCTATCTCGGTCCCGAGCACACCCAGGCCCTGGACCTGTGCCACGCGCCCGTACCGGTCGCCGAGGTCGCCGCCCACCTGAGGCTGCCGGTGGCCGTCACCAAGGTGCTGCTGGCGGACCTCCTCGACTGCGGGGCGCTCACCACCAAACCCCCCGCGTTCCACCACCACCCCACGGACCGGGCCCTTCTGGAGGCAGTGCTCGATGGACTACGACGACAGCTCTGACTACGACGGCCACCCCGGCCCCGACCGTCCCGACACCCCCGACCCGGGAGGCGACCCCTTCCCCACCGCCCTCAAGATCCTCATCGCGGGCGGCTTCGGCGTCGGCAAGACGACCCTCGTCGGCGCCGTCAGCGAGATCGCGCCGCTCAGCACGGAGGAACTGCTCACCACCGTCAGCGCCGCCACCGACGACCTCACCGGCGTCGAGAACAAGGTCGAGACCACCGTCGCCATGGACTTCGGCCGCATCACCCTCGACCGGCAGCACGTCCTCTACCTCTTCGGCACCCCCGGCCAGCAGCGCTTCTGGTTCATGTGGGACGAGCTGTGCGAGGGCGCGCTCGGCGCGGTCATCCTCGTCGACACCCGGCGCCTGGAGGACTGCTTCGCCGCCGTCGACTTCTTCGAGGAACGCGGACTCGGCTTCATCGTCGCCGTCAACGAGTTCGACGGCGGCCACCGCTACGCGCCCGAGGAGGTACGCGCCGCCCTCGACCTGGACCCCCGGATCCCCGTCGTCCGCTGCGACGCCCGGATCTCCGCCTCCGGGGTCCAGACCCTGCTGACCCTCGTCCGGCACCTGATCGCCCATGCCCCGGCGCCCGCGCCGAGCCATGGCGCCCACCTGTGACACCCGCACACCACCGCACGGAGCCGCACATGACACACCCTCGACGCGACGGAGCCCGGCCATGAGCTACGAGCCGCCGCACCCGGTCGGTCGGTTGCTGCTCACCCCCGACGACAAGGAGGCCCCCGCCCGCGTGCGGCGGCTGCGCCACCTCGGCCTCGGCGAACGCCCCGAACCCGCGCTCGACGCCTTCGCCGCCTGGCTCGCCGGTCACACCGAGGCGCCCTACGCCATGGTCAACTTCCCCGACGCACGCGGGCAGTTCTACGCCGGGCTGCACACCCCGGTCGCCGGACCCGTCGTACGCGACGACGGCGCCCGCCCGCTGATCGGCCGCTACCTCCCGCGCGACCACGGCTTCTGCCCCCATGTGCTGGTCCGGCGCAAGGCCCTCGTCCTGGAGGACGTCCGCGACTACCCGCGGTTCGCGGGCAACCCGGTCGTCGACGAGTTCGGCGTCCGCTCCTACCTCGGCGCACCGCTCATCGACTCCACCGGCACGGTGCTTGGCACCCTCTCCGTCGTCGACGTGCGCCCCCGGCCCTGGGGCCGCGACGGCCTGGACACCATCAAGGCGAGGGCCGCGGAACTCGCCGCCCGGCTGGAACGGGGCGACGACGGCCACGGTCCGTGACGGCCCACGCGGAGGAGACGGGCGGTGTGAAGGAAAGCTGTGGCGGCGCTTAAGAAATCCTCGATGGACCCGAGGGGCGCCGGTACGGCAGATTGCCAGGTGTTTCCACTCCTTCCCCCCGTCGTGGGCGCCTTCGGCGTGCCCGGCCGCGGGGGCTCACCGTCAGGAGCCGTAGCGTTGAAGGCGCTGGTCAAGGAGAAGGCGGAGCCCGGCCTGTGGCTCACGGACGTCCCGGAGCCCGCGATCGGGCCCGGTGACGTACTGATCAAGGTGCTGCGCACCGGCATCTGCGGCACCGACCTGCACATCCGCGCCTGGGACGGCTGGGCCCGGCAGGCGATCCGCACCCCGCTCACGCTCGGGCACGAGTTCGTCGGCGAGGTCGTCGACACCGGCCGGGACGTCGCCGACATCGCCGTGGGCGACCGGGTCAGCGGCGAGGGCCACCTGGTCTGCGGCAAGTGCCGCAACTGCCTCGCCGGACGCCGCCACCTGTGCCGGGCCACGGTCGGCCTCGGCGTCGGCCGCGACGGGGCGTTCGCGGAGTACGTCGCCCTGCCCGCCTCCAACGTCTGGGTGCACCGCGTCCCGGTGGACCTCGACGTCGCCGCGATCTTCGACCCGTTCGGCAACGCCGTGCACACCGCGCTCTCCTTCCCGCTGGTCGGCGAGGACGTGCTGATCACCGGCGCCGGTCCGATCGGCCTGATGGCGGCGGCGGTGGCCCGGCACGCCGGTGCCCGCAACGTCGTCATCACCGACGTCAGCGAGGAGCGCCTCGACCTGGCCCGCAAGGTCGGCGTCAGCCTGGCGCTGGACGTCTCCCGGTCCCCGATCGCCGACGGACAGCGCCGACTCGGCCTGCGCGAGGGCTTCGACGTCGGCCTGGAGATGTCCGGCAACCCCGCCGCGATGCGCGACATGATCGCCAACATGACCCACGGCGGCCGGATCGCCATGCTGGGCCTGCCCGCCGAGGAGTTCCCGGTCGACTGGGCCCGGATCGTCACCTCGATGATCACCATCAAGGGCGTCTACGGCCGCGAGATGTACGAGACGTGGTACGCGATGTCGGTCCTGCTGGAGGGCGGCCTCGACCTCGCCCCCGTGATCACCGGCCGCTACGGCTACCGCGACTTCGAGGCGGCGTTCACCGACGCGGCCAGCGGTCGCGGCGGCAAGGTCATCCTCGACTGGACCGCGTAACCCCCTCTTAGGAGCCTCAGCGATGTTCGACTCCGTGCGCGACGACCTGCGCGCCACCCTCGACGAGATCCGCGCCGCCGGACTGCACAAGCCCGAGCGGGTGATCGGCACCCCGCAGTCCGCGACGGTGAACGTGACCGCGGGCGGGCGCCCCGGCGAGGTCCTCAACTTCTGCGCCAACAACTACCTCGGCCTCGCCGACCACCCCGAGGTCATCGCCGCCGCCCACCAGGCGCTGGACCGCTGGGGCTACGGCATGGCCTCCGTGCGCTTCATCTGCGGCACCCAGGAGGTGCACAAGGAGCTGGAGGCGCGGCTGTCGGCGTTCCTCGGCCAGGAGGACACGATCCTGTACTCCTCCTGCTTCGACGCCAACGGCGGCGTCTTCGAGACCCTGCTCGGCCCCGAGGACGCCGTCATCTCCGACGCCCTCAACCACGCCTCCATCATCGACGGCATCCGCCTGTCCAAGGCCCGCCGCCTGCGCTACGCCAACCGCGACCTCGCGGACCTGGAGCAGCGGCTCAAGGACGCCGCCGACGCGCGCCGCCGCCTGATCGTCACCGACGGCGTCTTCTCCATGGACGGCTACGTGGCCCCCCTGCGCGAGATCTGCGACCTCGCCGACCGCTACGACGCCATGGTGATGGTCGACGACTCGCACGCCGTCGGCTTCGTCGGCCCCGGCGGGCGCGGCACCCCCGAACTGCACGGCGTCATGGACCGCGTCGACATCATCACCGGCACCCTCGGCAAGGCCCTCGGCGGGGCCTCCGGCGGCTATGTCGCCGCCCGCGCCGAGATCGTCGCCCTGCTGCGCCAGCGGTCCCGGCCGTACCTGTTCTCCAACACCCTCGCCCCGGTGATCGCGGCGGCCTCGCTGAAGGTGCTGGACCTGCTGGAGGCGGCGGACGACCTGCGCGTCCGGCTGCGCGAGAACACCGCGCTGTTCCGGCGCCGGATGACCGAGGAGGGCTTCGACGTCCTCCCCGGCGACCACGCGATCGCCCCGGTGATGATCGGTGACGCGGCCGAGGCGGCGAGGATGGCGGAGCTGCTGCTCGACCGCGGCGTGTACGTGATCGGCTTCTCCTACCCGGTCGTCCCGCAGGACCAGGCCCGCATCCGGGTCCAGCTCTCCGCCGCGCACTCCACCGACGACGTGCTGCGCGCCGTCGACGCCTTCGTGGCCGCCCGGGCGGAGCTGGCCGCCTGACCTGAGAGAATCGGTCGCATGATCGAGGCGCGGCGGCTCCACATCCTCCGTGCGGTGGCCGACCACCGCACGGTGACGGCGGCTGCCGCCGCGCTGTACCTCACCCCGTCCGCCGTCTCCCAGCAGCTCACCGCCCTGGAGCAGGAGACCGGCCACCGCCTCGTCGAACGCGGCGCCAAGGGCGTACGGCTCACCCCCGCCGGTGAGATCCTGCTCAGCCACACCAACGCCGTCCTCGCCCAGCTGGAGCGGGCCGAGGCGGAGCTGGCCGCGTACGCCTCCGGGGAGGCCGGGACGGTCACCGTCGCCGCCTTCGCCACCGGCATCGCCCTGGTCGTCGCGCCCGCCCTGGCCCGGCTCGCCGCCTCCGCGCCCGGCATCCGACTGCGCGTGCAGGACGCCGAGGGCGACGCCAGCCTGCCGATGGTCCTCGACCGGCAGGTGGACATCGCCGTCGCCGTCGAGTACCGCGGGGCGCCGCCCGCCGACGACCCCCGGCTGACCCACGTACCGCTGTACGCCGAGCCGTTCGACGCGGTCGTCCCGGTCAGCCACCGGCTCGCGGACGCGGTGGAGGTGCCGCTCGCGGAGCTGGCGAAGGACCCCTGGATCGGGCCGTACCCCGGCAACCCCTGCCACGACGTGGTCGTGCTGGCCTGCGAGAGCGCCGGGTTCCAGCCGCGGCTCGAACACCTCTCGGACGACTTCCGGGCGGTGGTGGCGCTGGCCTCCGCCGACGCGGGGGTGGCACTGGTGCCGCGGTCGGCGCTGCGGGGGATGCCGCTCGGCGGGGTCGTCGTACGGCCCGTCGACGGGGTGGCGCCCACCCGGCGGGTGTTCGCGGCGGTGCGGCGCGGGGCGGAGACGCATCCACTGATCGCGCCGGTGCTGGGGGCGTTGGCGGGGGCCGCCGCGGAGTGAGGGGCCGGGCGCGGGGTTCGCCGTGGTCGCTCGCGCGGTTCCCCGCGCCCCGGGCGGCGCCGCCCTACCGGACGCCTCCGATGTGCCGGAGTGGGGCGCGTGCCCCAGGCTGGTCGCATGGACGTGGACGCGTACAGCTCCGTCATCACGGTCGAGGTCAACGGCACCGCGCACACGGTGACCGTCGACCACCGGCGGGTCCTGCTGGACCTGCTGCGGGAGGACCTCGGCCTGACTGGTACCAAGAAGGGGTGCGACCAGGGGCAGTGCGGTGCCTGCACCGTGCTCGTCGAGGGGCGGCGGGTCAACAGCTGTCTGCTGCTCGCCGTCGCGGCGGACTCCACCGCCGTCACCACCGTCGAGGGCCTCGGCGACGGCGACGCGCTCCACCCGCTCCAGCGGGCCTTCCTCGACCGGGACGCCTTCCAGTGCGGCTACTGCACACCCGGCCAGCTCTGCTCCGCCGTCGGCGCCATCGCCGAGGCCGCCGTGGGCCAGCCCTCCCGGGTCACCGGCGCCGAGGTGCCGTCCGGGCGGCCCGTGCCGCTCACCCGGGACGAGATCAGGGAGCGGCTTAGCGGCAACCTGTGCCGGTGCGGCGCCTACCCGCACATCGTCGACGCCGTGGAGGACGTCCTGACGTGAAACCCTTCGCCTACGTCCGCGCCACCACCGTCGAGGAGGCGGCCGACGCCCACGCCGCCGCGCCCGACGCCCACTACCTGGCGGGCGGCACCAACCTGGTCGACCTGGTGAAGCTGGGCGTCGAACGGCCCGGCACCCTCATCGACGTACGCCGACTGCCGCTGGACACCGTCGAGGAGCTGCCCGACGGCTCGCTGCGCGCCGGCGCCACCGTGCGCAACGGCGACCTCGCGGCGCACCCCGCCGTCCGCGACCGCTACCCGGCGCTCTCCCAGGCGCTGCTGTCCGCGGCCTCCGGGCAGCTGCGCAACGCCGCCACCACCGGCGGGAACCTCCTCCAGCGCACCCGCTGCGCCTACTTCCAGGACGTCTCCAAGCCCTGCAACAAGCGGGCGCCGGGCAGCGGCTGCGGCGCCCGGGACGGCGTCCACCGCGACCACGCCGTCCTCGGGCACTCCGCGCGGTGCATCGCCACCCACCCGTCGGACATGGCGGTGGCGCTCGTCGCCCTCGACGCCCAGGTGGAGCTGTACGGGCCCGAGGGCGAACGCACCGTCCCCGTCAGCGGCTTCCACCGGCTCCCGGGCGACCACCCCGAGCGCGACACCGACCTGCGCCCCGGCGAGCTGATCACCGCCGTGCTGCTGCCCGCCGCCACCGCCGGGCTGCCCTCCACGTACCGCAAGGCCCGCGACCGCGCCTCCTACGCCTTCGCCCTCGCCTCCGCCGCCGCCGTCCTGCGCGTCGAGGACGGCGTGACCACCCATGTCGCCCTCGCGCTCGGCGCCGTCGCGCACCGGCCGTGGCGGGCCCGGATCGCCGAACAGGCGCTGCTGGGCGCCGCCCCCACCCCCGACCTGTTCGCGCACGCCGTGGACCTGGAGCTGGCCGCGGCCGAGCCGCTGCGTGACAACGCCTACAAGGTGGCCCTGGCCCACGACGTCGCCGTGGACGTCCTGCGCGACCTGTCCGGGAGGACCTGATGGCAGTCCCCACCGCCGCCGCCCGCGCCCACACCGCCGTCGGCGCGCCCGCCGAGCGCCGCGAGGGCCGGGAGAAGGTGACCGGGCAGGCCCGTTACGCCGCCGAGCACCAACTTCCCGGCCGCGCCCACGCCTGGCCCGTCACCGCCGCGATCGCCCGCGGCCGGATCCGCTCCGTGGACGCCGCCGCGGCCCTGGCCCAGCCCGGCGTGATCGCCGTACTCACCCACGAGAACGCGCCCCGGCTGGCCGAGCCGGACGACCCGATGCTGCGGGTGCTCCAGGACGACCGCGTGCCGTCCCGGGGCGCGTTCGTCGCCCTGGTCGTCGCCGAGACCCCGGAGTCGGCGCGGGCCGGTGCCGAGGAGGTCCGGGTGGCGTACGACGCGGAGCCGTACGACGTCACGCTGCGCGCCGACCACCCGGACCGCTACGAGCCCGAACAGGCCAACGGCGGCCACCCCGGACGCCGGGAACAGGGCGACCCCGAGGGCGTGTTCGCCGAGTCCACGGTGCGCGTCGACACCTCCTACCGGGTGCCGCCCCTGCACAACCACCCCATGGAACCGCACGCCAGCGCCGCCCACTTCGACGGCGACCGGCTGCTGGTGCACACATCGAGCCAGGGCACCACGATGGTGCGGGCGACCCTCGCCGCGCTGTTCCGGATGCCGGAGGACGCCATCACCGTCACCGCCCGGCACGTCGGCGGCGGCTTCGGCTCCAAGGGCACCCCGCGCCCCGACGTGGTGCTCGCCGCGCTGGCCGCCCGGCACACCGGCCGCCCCGTCACCCTCGCCCTGCACCGCCGGATGCTGCCGTCCGTCGTCGGGCACCGGGCGCCCACCCTGCACCGGGTGCGGCTCGGCGCCGGCGCGGACGGGCGGCTGACGAGCGTGCTGCACGAGGTCACCACGCACACCTCCCGGACCAAGGAGTTCGTGGAGCAGGCCGCCGTACCGGCCCGGGTGATGTACGCCGCCCCGCACCGCCTCACCGTGCACCGCGCCGTCCCGCTCGACGTGCCGATCCCGTCCTGGATGCGCGCCCCCGGCGAGGCGCCCGGGATGTACGCGCTGGAGTCGGCGATGGACGAACTCGCCGACGCGCTGGGCATGGACCCCGTCGAACTGCGCGTCCTCAACGAGCCGGACGCCGAACCCGACAGCGACAAGCCGTTCAGCAGCCGCCACCTCGTGGAGTGCCTGCGCGAGGGGGCCCACCGCTTCGGCTGGTCCCGCGACCGCGACCGCACCCGGGAGGGGCCCTGGCTGGTCGGGCAGGGCGTGGCGGCGGCCACCTACCCGGTCCTGGTGTCGCCCTCCACGGCGACCGCGCACGCCCTGCCCGACGGCACGTTCACCGTCCGGGTGAACGCCACCGACATCGGCACCGGCGCCCGTACCGTCCTCGCGCAGATCGCCGCCGACGCCCTCGGCGTGCCGCTGGAGCGGGTGCGCACCGAGGTCGGCGGCACCGAGCTGCCGCCCGCGCCGCTGGCCGGGGGCTCCTCGGGCAGCTCCTCGTGGGGCTGGTCGGTGCACGGGGCGTGCACCCGGCTGGCCGCCGCCCTCGCCGTGCACGCCGGGCCGCTGCCGCCGGAGGGCCTGACCGCGCACGCCGACACCACCGGCCGCGCCGACGCCGACAGCCCCTACGCGCGGCACGCGTTCGGCGCGCACTTCGCCGAGGTCGCCGTGGACACCGTCACCGGGGAGACCCGGGTACGGCGGCTGCTGGGCATGTACGCGGCCGGGCGGATCCTCAACGCCCGTACCGCGCGGTCCCAGTTCGTCGGCGGGATGACGATGGGCCTGGGCATGGCACTGACCGAGGGCAGCACGCTGGACCCCGCGTTCGGCGACTTCGCCGAGTGCGACCTGGCCATGTACCACGTGCCCGCGCACGCCGACGTGCCGGACATCGAGGCGCACTGGATCGACGAGGAGGACCCGCACGTCAACCCGATGGGCAGCAAGGGCATCGGGGAGATCGGCATCGTCGGCACGGCGGCGGCCATCGGCAACGCCGTCCACCACGCGACGGGCGTCCGCTTCCGCGAGCTGCCGCTGACACCGGACCGGGTGCGGGAGGCGGTGCGGGGCGCGGGGCGCTGAGCGGGCCGTCGCATCCACGCGGCCCCCGGAGAGAGAAGGGAACCGACAGGCGGGAGAGGTGGTCAGCGTGGCCGGGATGGACGGTGTCACGGACGTACTGGTGGTGGGCGCCGGGGTGGCCGGGCTGGCCTGCGCCCGCGACCTGCTGGCGGCGGGTGCCGGGGTGCGCGTGCTGGAGGCGTCCGACGACGTCGGCGGGCGGATGCGCTCCGACGACGTGGACGGGTTCCTCGTCGACCGTGGCTTCCAGGTCTTCAACACCTCCTACCCGCAGGTCCGACGGCGGCTGCGGCTCAGGGACCTGAGGCTGCGGCCCTTCACCCCGGGCGCCCTGGTGCACACCCCGCGGGCCCGGCTCCGCTTCAGCGACCCCACCCGGCGGCCCCGCGACCTGCCGGGGCTGCTGTCCGGAGGGCTCGCCGGGCCCCGTGACCTGGCGGCGCTCGGGGTGCTGTGCGCGCGGGACATGCTGGCCCCGCCGCGGCGGCTGAAGGCATCGCCGGACACCACGACCCGGACCGCCCTGGCAGCCGCCGGGATCTCCGACGGGTTCGTCGAGCGCTTCTTCCGCCCGTTCCTCTCCGGGGTGTTCCTGGAGGACGGACTGGAGACCTCCGCCCGGGTCTTCCACCTGGTGTGGCGCAGTATGCTGCGCGGCTCGCTCTGCCTGCCCACGGAGGGCGTACGGGCCGTGCCGCGGGCCCTGGCGGCGGCGCTGCCCGAGGGCACCGTCCACCGGGACACGCCCGTGGCCCGGCTCACCGACGACGGCGTCCTGACCGCCGACGGCCGGGAACGGCCCGCGCGCGCCGTGGTCGTGGCCACCGGCCCCGGGCCGGTCGCCGGTCTGCTCCCCGAGGCGCCCGCGCCGCCCGCCTACCGGACCGTCACGACGTACTACCACGTCGCCACCCGCTCCCCGCTGGCCGAGCCCACGCTGCTGGTGGACTCCCGGCGGCGCTTCCTCAACACCTGCGTCCTGAGCGAGACGGTGCCCGCGTACGCCCCGCCCGGCCACGCCCTGATCGCCACCTCGGTCCCGGGCGGCGACGCGCCGGGCCGCGAGCGCGACCTGCGCGCGGTACTGGGCGAGGCGTACGGCACGGACGCCGACGGCTGGGACCTGCTGACCACCCGGACCATCGAGGACGCGCTGCCCGCCATGCCGCCCCCGCAGCCGCTCAGCCGTACCACCAGGGTGGCGCCGGGGCGCTACCTGTGCGGCGACCACCGGGCCACCGGCTCGGTCCAGGGCGCGTTGGCGTCGGGCGCCCGCGCGGCCCGCGAGGTGCTCCGGGACCTGGACCCGCCCCGGCTCGACAGGTGACCCGGGGCACGGCTCAGGTCTCCGGGGCGACGAGCCGCCGTAGGGCCAGCCGGGCCAGCGGCGCGTAGAGGAACGGCACGGGCCCCGGACCCCGCACGGTGAGCCGGGTCTCGGTACCCCGCGGGTGCGGCAGCACCGCGTGCGCCAGCCACAACCGCAGCGGCCCGAGCCGCACCCGCCAGGTCCACGTCCGCCGCCGCTCGTCCACGGACTCCACGACGAAGCAGGCCGTGACACCCAGGTACGAGGTGACCGTGCCCCGGGTGCCCGGGGCGATCCGGTCACCGTCCGCGCGTACCCGCAGCAGGTACGGCGACCAGTCGGGCCACCGCCGGCAGTGCGCGTAGCGCAGCCACACGGTGTCCGGGCGGGCGCGGCCGACGGCCCGCAGGCCCAGCTCGGTCACGCCCGCCGCCCCGCCGTCACCCAGCCGCCCCGCCGCCACCCGACGGCGCCCGTCATCCGATGGCGCCCGTCATCCGACGGCGCCCGTCAGGTACTCCTCCAGGGCCTTGCCCGGCCGGAAGGCGGCCCCGCCGCCGTCGCCGCGGAAGCTGCCGAAGCTGCCCACCACGACCGTCTGACCGCCGCGCAGGGCACGGGCGAGGGAACCGGGGTGCTCCACCGTGCCGAAGAGGGCGTCCAGCACCCGCTCGACATCCTCCGCGGTGACCGCCTGCCCACCGCCGTCGCCGTTCGCCGCGTCCGCGGTCGCCTCGGCCAACTGGGCCTTGTCCATGTGCTGTGGTCCGTTCCTGTCGGTACGTCGCCGCCCGGCGGGTGGTCCCGTCCGAGCGGGGTGTCTGACGACAGGATCACGGCCTTCGGCGGCCCGCGCACGTCGGACGGGCCGCCGGTACCCGTGGGGGCGGGGGCTCCCCTTGCCCTGCGATCCCATATCCGGGATAGCATCCCTGATGTGAAACACTCCGCATCTGGCCCCGTCCCGGACGCCGACCCCGTCGACACCCGGCTCGGCATCCGCCTCGCCGCGCTGCGCGCGGAACGCGGCTGGTCCCTCGGGGAGCTGGCCGAGCGCAGCGGCGTCAGCCGGTCCACCCTCTCCCGTGCCGAACGCGCCGAGACCAGCCCCACCGCCGCCCTCCTGAACCGCCTGTGCGCCGTCTACGGCCGGACCATGTCCCAGCTGCTCAGCGAGGTGGAGGCGGCACCCGACCCGCTGGTCCGCGCCGCCGACCAGCCCGTCTGGGAGGACCGCGCCTCCGGCTTCGTACGCCGCTCCGTCTCCCCGCCGCACGCCGGGCTGCGCGGCGAACTCGTCGAGGGACGGCTCGCCGCGGGCGCCGACATCGCCTACGACCGCCCACCCGTCCCCGGCCTCGAACAGCACGTCTGGGTACTGGAGGGCGCCCTGGAGGTGACCGCCCAGGACCAGACGCACCAGCTCGGCGCCGGGGACTGCCTGCGCCTACGGGTCTGGGGGCCGACGCGGTTCCGGTGCGCGGGCCCGGAGGACGTGCGCTACGCGCTGGCGGTGGTGCTGCCATGAGGGTGAGCCGCCTGGAGGAGAGGGAACTACTCGCCTGCGTCCGGGAGTTGGCGGAACTGTTGACGGACACGGTGGCGGGCGGCGCCTCCATCGGCTTCGTCCCGCCGTTCGGCCGGGCGGAGGCGGAGGACTGGTGGCGCGGGCAGGCGGCGGAGGTGGCCGCCGGGCGCTCCGCCGTGTGGGTGGCCCGTGAGGACGGCGCGACCGGCCCGGTGCTGGGGACCGTCAGCCTCACGTTCCCCGACAAGCCCAACAGCCGCCACCGCGCCGAACTGGTCAAGCTGATGGTGCACCGCCGGGCCCGCGGCCAGGGCCTCGGCCGCGCCCTGCTCACCGCGGCGGAGAGGGCGGCGGCCGCGGCCGGGATCACGCTCCTGCACCTGGACACCGAGACCGACAGCCCCGCCGAACGCCTCTACGGGTCCGCGGGCTGGACCCGCGTCGGCGCCATCCCCGACTACGCGGCGAGCCCGGCGGGGGAGCTGCGCCCGACGACGATCTACTACAAGCGACTGCCCTGATTGTCAGTGGTGGCGGCTACGGTGCCTGTCATGCCGCACGCCGAAGACGTACGCCGTATCGCCCTGTCCCTGCCCGACACGACGGAGAAGACCGCCTGGAGTATGCCCACGTTCCGGGTGGCGGGGAAGATGTTCGCCACCCTGCCGGAGGACGAGACCTCCGTCGCGGTCCGCTGCCCGAAGGAGGAGCGCGACGAACTGGTCCTCGCCGAGCCGGAGAAGTTCTGGATCGCGGGCCATGAGGCGCAGTTCGCCTGGGTCCGCGCCCGGCTGGCCGCCCTGGAGGACGAGGACGAACTGCGCGACATCCTCGCCGACTCCTGGCGCCAGGCGGCCCCACCGGGACTCCAGGAGGCCCACCCGGCGCTGGGACATCCGCAGGGCGGCTGATCGGAGGAGCGGTCAGACGGGCTGGCGGACGGCCAGGAACCCGGCGACCCGCTCCCGCAGCGACGCGGCGTCGAGCCCATGGGCGGCCACATGCTCCGCCACGGTCCCGTACCGCCGCAGCTCCCGTCGCCCCACGCCCAGCCCGAGCACCCGGTGCGGCACATCGGCGAGCGCGTCGCTGACGGCGGCCGTGGAGGTGCCCGCGAGATACGGCTCCACCAGCACGACGTCCGCCGGGGCCGCCCCGGTGGCCCGGCGCAGCCCGGCCGCGTCGAAGGGCCGCACGGTGGTCGCGTACAGCACGGTGACGTCGAGCCCCTCGGTCGCCGCGAGCACCGCGTCGAGCACCGGCCCGACGGCGACGACGGCCCCGCGCCGCCCTTCCCGCACCACCCGGAACCGCTCCCCGTCCACCGGCAGCGCGGTGCCGTTCGACTGCTCCGACAGCCGCACGTACACCTTGTCGTCCCCGGCGGCGACCGCGTGCCGCAGCAGGGTCTCGGCCTCGTCGGGGTGACCGGGCACGTGCACGGTCCAGCCGTCCAACGTGTCCAGGAGGGCCACGTCCCCGGGCGCCATGTGCGTGTAGCCGCCCGCGGGCCAGTCGAACGAGGCCGCGGCACTGACCAGCACGGCGCCCACCCCCTGGTGCCCCAGGTCCAGCTTGACCTGCTCGAAGGGCCGCTCCACGAGGAAGCTGGCGAAGGTGTGCACGACCGGCCGCATCCCGGTCAGCGCCAGCCCGGCCCCGGCGCCCACGAGGAGCTGCTCCCGGATGCCGACGTTGATCACCCGGTCGGGATGCCGCCGCCGCGCCTCCTCGAACCCGACGACGCCGATCTCGGCGAGGACGACGGCGACCCGGGGATCCTCGTCGAGCAGCCGGGAGGCAGCGGCCGTGAACCGGTCCCGCATGGTGTCCATAACAGAAAGACTCCCTTGTTCCGCGAAGGTGGACAGAGACCTGTGACAGCTAGCTGGACTTGGCCTCGACCTGGGCCACGACCACGTGCGGCCGTCCCGGGTGCGGCGCGGTGAACGCGTCGTAGAGCGCCTCGTGGTCCCGTCCGTCGACGGTCACCGCCGACCAGCCCGCCGCCTCGAAGCGGGCGGCGATGCCGCCGGGCCGGGCGTGGCTGGCGGAGGCGTTGTCGACGACGACGGTGTGCAACCGCTCCAGCCCCGCCGGACCCGCGAACGCGACGGCCTCGTGGTTGGAGCCCTCATCCATCTCCGCGTCGCCGACCAGCACCCACACCGCCGGATCGTCCAGCCCCTGGGCGCGCAGCCCCAGCGCGGTCCCCACCGCGATCGGCAGCCCGTGCCCGAGGGACCCGCTGCCGATCTCCACGCCCGGCACCAGCGTCCGGTCCGGATGGTGTCCGAGCGGCGACTCGTACGCCCCGAACCCCGGCAGCCACTCCTCCGGCACGAACCCCTTCGCCGCGAGCACCGCGTAGTACGCCATCGGCCCGTGCCCCTTGGACAGCAGGAACCGGTCCCGCCCCGGGTCCGCCACCCTCTCCGGCGCGACCCGCAGCACCCGGTCGTAGAGCACCCACAGCACGTCCAGCGTGGAGGTGGCCGCGGGCCCGTGCTTCTCGTCGCCGGTCATCAGCCCCATGAGCTCCGACAGACGCTCCTTCACGCTTGCCTCAGTGATCGCCATGCCGACGATCGTGCAACCTCAATCGAACTTGAGGTCAACCTCACCCGCCCCGCGAAAGCCGCGCGCGACCACCGACCCGAGTGCGGTATGGTTTCCCTGCGCGTTTCGCCCGGGGGAAACCCCAGGTCAGACGCCACCGGGACGTGGCGCAGCTTGGTAGCGCACTTGACTGGGGGTCAAGGGGTCGCAGGTTCAAATCCTGTCGTCCCGACTCGTATGAGTCGCAGGTCAGGGCCGGGTTCGGAGGCATCCGAACCCGGCCTTTGATCATTTTTGGGGACCAGTTGGGGACCAATGTCCCTTGACTGCTGTCAGCGGGTGAGGACGGTTGTTGCGGGGAGCGTGCGGGGGGCACGTAGCACGCTGAGGTGTGCGGAGAGTGCCGACCCGGCGGCCGTGATCTTGTGGGTGTCCGGGTGCAGGTAGCGTTGTGTGGTGGTCAATGAGCCGTGGCCGGCGATCCTGCGCAGGACGTGGAGCGGGACTCCGGCGTCGGCGAGCCAGGTGAGTCCGGTGTGGCGGAGGTCGTGATGCCGTAGGTGTTCGTGGCCGAGCTGGGTGACGACCTCGTCCCAGTGGGTCGCGTCGCGCAG
Organism: Streptomyces sp. NPDC006997; assembly: GCF_040635175.1. Classification (NCBI taxonomy): domain Bacteria; kingdom Bacillati; phylum Actinomycetota; class Actinomycetes; order Kitasatosporales; family Streptomycetaceae; genus Streptomyces; species Streptomyces sp. NPDC006997. Next base: position 2,187 of record NZ_JBEYHH010000005.1, on the reverse strand, counting down.
GACCGCGGTGGAGATGCGTCCTCCGCGTGGGCCGGTGAACAAACGGGCGTCGGGGGCGGGGCCGGCGGAGAGGACGCGCTGGGCCACGAGGGGGCGGATTTCCTCGATGATGGGAACCTTCCGGGCGCGCTTGCCTTTGGTGCCCTTGTCGATCAGGCCGCCGGGCGCGGGCGTGGTCTGGCGTTGCACGGTCCAGATCCACTGGCTGGTGTCGATGTCTCCGACGCGGCACCCGGAGACTTCTCCGATCCGTGCGGCGGTGCTCGCGGCGAAGAGTACGACGTCGCCCCAGCCTCGGTACTGGTTGTAGGAGGCGGCCACGAGGGCGTCGGCCAGTTGGACGAGTGTCTGCCAGTCGGGCAGGGCGAGGGCGCGGGGGTCGCGGAGTTCGTCCTGGGCCTGTTTCTAGAGTTTCTGCCAGCCGCTGACGCGGGCGGGGTTGACCTTGATGATGCCGTCGCGGACTGCCTGTTCCATGACGCGGACCAGGACGGCGATGGTGTTCTTGACTGTTGAGCGGCTGTTCTCGTCGGCGATCCAGTTCTGCACCGCGCGGTCGACGACACCGTTGGTGATCATCCGCACGGCGAGGTGGCCCAGTGCGGGGACCACGCGTGTGCGCCATCCCGCGAGATACGGGTCGAGGGTTTTCGGCTCCAGTCCGCGCAGGGCGAGTTCCATGTTCGCGTCGCCGTATTCGGCCAGCTTCATGGTGGCGAGTGCCGGGGACAGTCCGGCCTGCGCGGCTTCGATGATGTCCTGGAGCCACTCTTGTGCTTCGTCCTCGTCCGCCTTGCCCTCCGACAGGGACAGGCGTCGCTTCGTCACCGGGTCGATCCAGCGGACACGTGCTCGGTAGGGATGAGGACGATCGGGCCGGTATTCGATGTCGGTGGACAGCCGGACACCGACCGGAACAACGGCCTTCTCGGCCATCAGGCTTCCCGGCCCGGGACGGTACGGCGGCTGTGCAGCCATTCCTCCACGTCGAGCGCGCTGTACAGGACGACACGCTCCGAAACGGAGACGAACGGCGGGCCTTGCGGTGGCCGAGCGGTGCGCCAGCGACGCAGCGTCGAGGCGTCTACGCGCAAGCGGGCAGCGAGGGCGCTGGTCGAGTACCAGGCGTGCGCCAGGAGGGACGAACTGCCGTCGTCGGCGTCGAGGTGATCTGTGGTCTCCTTCTGAGTGTGCGGCTGACGGTGTCGGGTAGCTGTTCTGGGTTCGGGGGCCAAGTGCGGTGAATCTCCGGGTGGAAAGGAGCACCAACGGGGTCGCGGAGGAGGGCCCGCTAGATGCCTCATCCGTACGGGCAATGAGTTCCTGCTGGCGGGTCGATCCGCAGTAGTGCTCGGGGCAGACGTTGGACAACAATCGTCTGCAGGAACGCCGGTTTGGCCAACCGGCGATGTGCGGCTATGTTCGCCCCGCTCACGACGGCATGGTCGATGCGTGGCTCCCACGGGCGAGGTGACCTGCCCGATGGGTGGACGATCGCCTACGTGCTTGGCGCAGCACGCACTGCGCCGGTTCACGCATTCCCGATGACGGAACACCTCCGCTCGCCCGGAGAGGACTCCAGCCCGGCGCGGAGAACGGTTTCAGGTACCGGAACACCTCCGCTCGCGCGGAGAGGACGTGAGGTTCTCCGGCTGCGGCATCGTCGGCGTCGGAACACCTCCGCTCGCGCGGAGAGGACTGGCGGCGGATCGGCGCAGGGAGGCGCGGCTCAGGAACACCTCCGCTCGCGCGGAGAGGACCCTTCGCCACCTGCGGCGTTAGAAGGGCTTGGTTGTTCCTTTACCTTCGGTGGCCGCCTGAGGGCTGGTGACTATCCTGAACATTTGTTCATGGGTCCTGTCGGTTCTGACTGCTGGTGTGCCTGCCGTGGAGGATAGCCGCGTCGCGGTCGGGGGCGGCAAAGTAGCAGGTCGGGGTGGGTTGTCAGTGGATGCTGCTACAACCTCACGTCATGAATGACGATGAGGCGGCTTCACGGGTCGATGTGCGGCTGTGGGGTAAGGAGCGTGGGCTTCCGTATCCGTACCCGGTGGTGTGTCATTTGCTTGATGCGGCGGCTGTGTTCGGGGTCGGGAGTGTTCAATGATCGGCGGATCCGATGATCAAGGAGACGCCTCATGAGCGACACCACCATCGAGCAGATAGCGGGCGCGGATGTCGAGCCGG